>DBYD01000017.1 GCA_002309855.1 Bacteroidales bacterium UBA1195 | reverse complement strand
AAGGGTGTTTTTTAAAGGGGACTCATATTTTGTTTTCAAATAGCAGATAGCCGAAACTGATGTTGAGCAGGCTCTCCACGTAGTTTTTTCCGCTCTGCGGATAGAGGGAAAGCGACACCGCAATGGGGCCTCTTTTGGTCGGATATGCCAGAGCGGCGTACAGTAGCAGGGAGAATTCCTCCAACAGGATTTTATGTTGCCGGGCCATGTTGTTGTCTGTCTCGTCCACTTTGCAGAAGGGCTGGTAGTAGTAGGCATCCATCCGCACTTGGAACTGCTTGTAGATGGTGAACACATTGTTGACACCGATGGCGGCGAAATTGGGGTTGCGGAACTGTGGCAGGTAGGAGATGTCGCTTTCCGGTGTCGGTGCAAATGTGTTGGCATGCAGGTTTGTGGCAGTGAAGGAGGCGAACATCGGCTGGTTGGAGAGAGCGACATGCGCATATATACCCAACCGGTAATGGTCAATCATTTTCATGGTGGAGGAGAGTTTGCCGTTAATTGTGAACCAGGAGTGGGTGTTGCCCAGCACAACTGGTGAAAGGGAGGTGTTGCCCGGCAGGTTGGTCTCCGAACCAGTCTGATAGGCAGCTTCCACCTGGATATGTGTCCCCTGTGTGGAGAAATACATGAAATCGGTGGTGTTATACTCGTAAATGGTGTTGAATTTGTATCCTCTGAAAATGTTGGCATCGCTGGTGTCAAGGGCGGAGATGTTCCGGTTTTGGAAATAGCTGTTGTTTTCACGGAATAGGGTGAACCCTGTCTTCCATTGCGATTTTTGTCCGATGGGGAAGGCGAGGGTGTAGTGGAAAAAGGTGTTTTTCTCTATCAGGTAATAGGTGTCCTCCTCTCCAATGAACTTCAGCCGGTTGGTTGCGTTGAAATGGTTCCAGCGCTGTATGCCGAACTTGACCAGCTGATAGAATGGGGGCTGCTGGAAATAGTCAAGCCGTAGCAGACCCACCACGGCGTTGTAGTAGCGTCCGAAATAAGCGTCAACGCCGGTGCTGATGGATTGCAGGCCGAGAGTTTGGTACATCAGTTGGGAATAGAGGGTGGTGTATGTTCCGGTGGAGATGTGGCCGCCGAACTTAAAACTGAATGGTTTTTTCTTTTTGATGTCCAGCTGGACGGCATAGTTCTTTTTGAGTGTGTCGTAGGAAATATGGGGATAGATGCTTTCGATTTTCTCCTCAAGCATAAGTTTGGAATAGCGTTTTTTGAATTCCCCAATTGAAATGACCTCATTTTCTTTCAGCAGGATTGGACGGATGATACGCTCCTGATAGGAGGTGAGTCCGTTGATTTTCAAGTCGCCGATACAGAGTGGCGGTATGCTGTTCCTGAAGGCTTCCCTTGTTTCCGTCACTGTTGTGGGCATGGTCACACGGCTGACATCCTTGCGGATGCTGTCAATGTAGTTCAGAGTGTAGCGGTAACCGATTTCAATGAGCGAAATCCCGTTTGTGAAATCGGTGACCCCAAGGTCGTTGGGGACAGGCGGCTTCAGAATGATGCCGTTGCCGTAAAGGCATGCTTCAATCCGGTTTGGTTCGGTGATCATGCTGGAGATGATGGAGATCAGATCCTCTTCGGATGGGTTGGAAGAGAACATGTTGGAGGCAATCACACCGATGGTGTAGTCCGGATGGAAATCAGCCTCCATGATGTGGGTCGGAAAGTTGTTGATCATGCCGCCGTCATACAGGATACAGCTGTCAAGTATGAGCGGTTTGAATACAAATGGAAAACTCATGGAGGCACGGATGGCATCCTTAAGCGGACCGTTGCGGAAAACCACCTCCTTGCGCTCCCCAATGTCGGTGGCGTTGCAGCGGAACGGTACCATAAGCCTGTCAAAATCCCCGCCTGTGACCGCGTCCGCAGCACCCATAATCTCCACAAAGGCAAGGTCCATCTGTTTGGGTGAAATGAAGTTGGTGGGTATGGTGGGGTTGAATAGCGAGGAGTCCAGCGAAAAGTTGATCTGCAGCCATGTGGAGTTTGGCTGTGATTTCTTGAAAAAGTACATGTAGCGGCTGTCCACCATGCCGCTCATCCACAGGTTAACCTCATCCGAGCGGAAAATTGCCTCCATCTCATCCGTGGAGTATCCGGCGGCGTACAGCCCGCCTATAATGGAACCCATGGATGTGCCGGCGATGTAGTCGATAGGTATCCCTTTCTCCTCCAGAGCCTTGATCACACCGATATGCACCAACCCCTTCGCGCCGCCGCCGCTGAGCACCAGTCCTACGCTTTGGGCTGAGGACAACTCCGGAAGCAGGATTACAATGAGCAATATCAGTGTCCTTTTCATGGCTTCAGGGTTACATGTGGATACAATGGATTATGGAACAGGCAACGATGGCAGCGGTTTCCGTCCGTAGCCGGCTGTTTCCGAGCGATACGGTTTGGAATCCGCATGTTTTGGCCAACCTTACCTCTTCAGGGCTGAAATCACCTTCCGGTCCGATCATCACCACGATCCTGCCTCCCGGCTGGCAGGCCTGCTTCAGCGGCAGGGTGTCCACGTCGCTGCCGCACCATGCGATGAAACGTTGGCTACCGGCCTGTTGCTGCCTGATGAAATCGGTCGCTGTAATTTCCGGATGGAACTGCGGCAGCCTGAAGTGGAGCGATTGCTTCATGGCGGAAACCATCAGCCGTTCCATCCGTTCCGCCTTGACAGTGAAACGTTCCGAGTGGTCGCAATGAAGGCAGCTTATTTCCGTAACGCCAATTTCCACAGCCTTTTCCACAAACCATTCGAAACGGTCCGGATTCTTGGTGGGGGCGACGGCCATGTGCAGTTGGAACGGAAACGGTTCGGGCATCTCCTCAACACTTTTGATGGAGAATGGGCAACGCTTGTCCTGCTGGTCAAGCAGAACCGCCGTATAACAGCGGCCGCATCCGTCAGTCACCTGCAGTGTGTCGCCGGTGCGCATCCGGAGGGCGCGGAGGCAGTGCCTTGCCTCAGTATCCGGCAGTGTGCCGTAAGATCCGTCAATATCCGTGGAATAAAAGAGCTGCATGTTCAGAACTGTATGCCGAGGTTTTCAGATAGATCGCAATTGTGGTATTTGGGGTTGATCTCCACATGTGTCAGTCTGACCTTGCGGGTGGCCCATTTGACCAACGCCTTCTGTTTTTGTGCCTCAAGGGCGGCGTTTTTCACCTTTTCGTAATCGTCGGTAAGGTTGATCACATGTTCCGGATGGATTTTTCGGATAAAAATCAGGCGGTAGGCCTGGTTGCCCTCCTCCGTGACAAATGGGACGGCATCCGAACATTCTCCCTCTTTCAGCTTGCGGATGGTGTACAGGGCGGTCTGGTCCAACTGTTCTTCGCTCCAGGTGGAGGAGGCGGTGTAGGGATTGATGAGTGTGCCGCCGCTGATTTTGTTCGGGTCGTCCGAAAAGGCGCGGGCCGCGCTGTCAAAACTCCAGCCCCCATTGCGTACCAGTCGGGCCACACTGTCCAGATGTTTTTGTGTGCGGACCATGGAGTCTATAGACGGTTTGGGCTTGAGAAGTATGTGTGCCACGTTGGCCTGATCGCCGCGCCGCTCAATCATCCGGATGATGTGGAGGCCGGCTTTTGTCTCCACAATGGGGGAGATTTCGCCCGGCTTCAGGTCAAAGGCCACCTGCTCGAATTCCGGATAAAGCTCCCCCCGGTTTACAAAACCGAGTTCGCCTCCCTTGGCGGCACTGCCCGGATCCTCGGAATAGAGCCGTGCGAAGGTGGAGAAATTCTCCCCCTTCAGAATCCGGTTGCGATAGCCAGTCAGCCGCTCCTTGAGAGCCTCCTTTTCAATTTCGCTGACTGTCGGCACTTTGGTTATGACGGCGATTTCGTATTCCACTGGAAGGGTGGGCAGGCTGTCTTCTGGAATCTGCTGGTAGTACTCCCGCACATCCTGGTAGGTGACATTGATGCCGGCGGTAAGGCTCTGCTGCATCTGGTTGACCATGTAGTCATCCCGGACCACTTGCCGTGCATCCTTCTTGATTTCGGAAATGCTTTTGCCGTATGCCTCTTCAAGCCGTTTGATGCTGCCGGCCCGTGCCACCTGCATACGGATGCTGCTTTCAATCCGTTGGGTGATTTGCTCTTCCGAAATTTCGATGCTGTCCAGTTTGGCCTGGTCAATCAGCAGTTTCTGGAAAATGAGCTGCTCCAATATCCGGCAGCGTAATTCCTCTTCGTCCTCCAGATTGTAGATGCCGGATTGGTATTTGTAGCTTTGGATGGCATATTCCAAATCGTATTTGGTGATGATCTGTCCCGCCACGGAGGCGATAATCTCATCAATGACGGTCTGTGCGTGCAGCAGGCCGCTGAGGCTTATCATACAGCCGATAAGCAGTGCTTTTCTCATGTTACAGTTTGATTTCATAGTGAATCTCATGTTCTTTGCGTGCTTTTTCAATGGCATTTTTGCGGATTGCCCGCAGCAGTTCCACCCGCCGCATTTCCAGCAGCCTGTTCCGGATGTTCTCCCGCTCGTTCTCCAACGGGGAATAGGTTTCGTTGATTTTATAGTCGGCGAAGTAAACCAGATAGATGTAGTTGCTGTCGGTGATTTCCGCACTTTTGTTTTTTTGCAGGTATTGCTGCTGGTTGGTTGCCGCCAGCGGAATCTCCTTCAGAATATCGTCAAAAACCACCCAGTTGGATTCAAGGTACATGTTTTCAGCCTGTCCGTAGCAGATCCGCTCCAATTTTTCCTGCTCGGCATTGGTGCGGCCGGAGCCTTTGGATAGCAGGGCGCGGACCGTTTCTGTCTGCGGAAAGCCGAGGGGGAACTTTGCGTAATTGATGCGCACGATGGTCTTGTGCATCTCGAAGTCTTCCTTGTGTGCCTGATAGTATTCCTGGATTTCCTCCTCTGTCACATTCCGGTCAAGCCGTTTCTCCACCTCTTTGGTCTCATAGGCGTCAACCAGCAGGGTTTCGTAGTAGTCCTTGATTTCCCGGTCGAAATCCTTTTCCCGTTGGCTGAGCGCATTTTTTGCGGCATGTACCATCACCTGTTTTTCAACCCATGCGGATACGGTTTCCGGATGGATTTCAACTTTTTCGGAATCCTTCGCGAAATCTGCCTGCATCCATTGGATGTCGGCCATGCTCAATGTGGCGTCATAGACACGAACCACCGGTTTGTCTTCCGGATGGGAGCAGGCGGTCAGGATGGCCAGCCATACGGTCAGCAGCGGAAAGGCATGTTTCATGGCGGTTATCGTATCAATCCCAGAATTGTGTCGTAGTCAATGAAGATGTCGTTGTCTTTATGCAGTTGTTCCACCCATTCCTTCTCCAGCAGGTTCTGGTATTGGGTGATGATGGTGCCCCGCACCTCATCCAAAGGTTTCGGGGAGGGCAGCAGTTTGGTGACCGTCGTGTAACGGAACTCGTCCGCCTTGGTGATGACGGCGTTCCCTTCCTGCATCAGGATTTCCCACGGGCAGTCCCTGTCAAAATTTTTGTCTTCGCCTTTTTGGAGCACTTGCTTGCGTGCTGTGATGATCTGCCCTTTCTTTGCGAATTTTTTATTGATGGTCTCAAGTTCTGTCCCTTTTTCCATCAGTTTGCAGAAGGTTCTGTAGGCCTTTTCGTTCCCCATCGTGTAACTGACAACCTCCGCCCGTACAGGATACATGTACTGGTCTTTGACCGTTTCATAGAACTGCGCCAGTCCTGCGCTGTCGGTTTCGGAACGGCCCCACACCTTGCGTTCGCTCAGCTCATACAGCAGTATGCCATCCTTATACTCATTCATCAGAGTGGCGAATTCCGGATATTTCTCCTCCAGATGCTCCTCCTCATAATCCAGGATGCAGCGGCGGACAAAGAGCGGATACACATGGTTAATCAGTTCATGAATGCTGATTCTCCGCATTTCCGGGAACTGGTTCTTCTCAATGTAGGCGGCAAAGTCAGATTGGCGGACCACTTGGTCGGCAAAGCGGAACATCTCCCTGTTGCCATGGAAAGAGTCTTTTTTCCATCTTCCTTTGAACAGCAGAACGGAATCAATGGTATAGAAATCTTCAACTGGGGAGACGGCTTTTTTGTCCTTGGGCATGGGTGCCTGCACGAACTTGTACTCCTTTTTCAGCCGCTCCACCAGCTTCTCCGGACCGAGGTCGGAGCGGGTGTCACGGTTGATGCGCTGCCTGATCTCCCCGCGGATGCCGGGTGTTTCCACAAACGGCTCCTTTTTGATAACCTTGACAATGTGCCAGCCGTAGCGGGTCTCAAAAGGCGGGGTGATTTCGTTCTCTTCCGTTTTGTACAGCGGTGCCATGAAGTCCCCCTCAAAACGTCCGGATGGGAATGGGTCCATCTTGCCGCCGTTTAATGTCAAGCCCTCATCGGTGCAGTATTTCTTTACTGCCGCTTCAAAGTCCATGCCGTTGCGGATTGCGCGGTAGGCCTCCTGAGCCGCCGCCTTTGTTCCGGCTGAATCCTTTGCGGTTGCGTTTTCCGGATAGGTGATCAGGATGTGCGAGACAGTCCATGTGCTGATGGCAGGCTGGCGGTCCTGAACCATGATCAGGTGGTATCCGTAAGGGGAGCGCACTGGAAGTGAGACAGTGCCGACAGGAGTGTTGAAGGCTGCCTTTTCAAACGGGTAAATCATGTTGAAGGCGGTGAAATAGCCGAGGTCGCCCTTGTTTCCGGAATATACCATCACCTCCTTGTCGTATCTGGGTCTCGCGGAGGGGTCGTCGGATTCAGCAAAGGCCACATCGTTGAAATTCTCTCCCTTGAGGATTCGTTTCCGGATGTTCATCATCTCTGTGTAGGCGGCCAGAGTGTCCTTTGGACTTGCATCCGAAGAGATCCTCCGCATGATGTGCGAGGCACGGATATCCCAGTGCAGGTGTTCCAACGCTTCGTTCACCAGCTGCTCGTTGACCGATTTTTCCGTCAGGTAGGGCGCGGCGGCCTGCGAACGGTAGCCGCGCAGCTCGCGTTGCAGCGAGGGTAGGGTGTCAAGCCTCAGTTCCTTGGCTTCCGCACATTTCAGACGGAAATTGACGAAAAGGTCGATGTATTCCCGCAACTCCTTTTCGGATGTCTTGTTCAAATTGTTGTTTTTTAAGAAGTTGTTCTTGAATTCAGAGAGAGTGACGCTGTCTTTCCCCAGAATCATCACCACCGGATCCTGGCTGTTTTGGGCGGAGGTTGCCATCCATCCGGTCACCAAAAAGGCAGCAATCAGCAACCCTTGTGTCATTTTATGCATTTTATTTTGCATGTTTGAAAGTAATATAATATTAATAATAAGAAAATTACAAGCCACAACCATTCCATTTGGGAATAATTGGTGCAATTTGCGAAGATACAAAAAAAGTGGTTATGTGAGACGGATTCCTATGCAAATTATTTGCTTAAATATTCCGGCTCATCCGAATGTGTGTCTGTTTTCGGAACAGATTGCCTGGCAGGTAGCAGAAACAGGAAGAGGCTGTTGAAAAAGGCGAACAGAGTCACGCCGTCCTGCCGCTCCATAGGATCGTCTGTCAGCATGGATACCAGGAAGATAATAAGAAATACCATGTACAGCGCATTGCGGAAGCGGCCGGAGGCGAAAGGCGGATAGAACAGTGCGAAAAGAATGAGAGCCAGTCCTATGATGCCGAAGGCGATCCCGAATGAGAGATATTGGTTGTGGCTGCGTACCAGCACCCCTCTGACAGGGGAATCCTGTTTTAACAGGTCCAGTCCGAGCGCATCCTTCACGTCACCGGTGCCGGTGCCGAACAGGGGATGTCTGGTGAATGTTATCCATGAAATCCGCCACATCTCAAACCTGCGGGGAATGCTTCCGCCCACTTCATTGTGGTGAAAATAGAGGTCAAGATCCCGAATGGTCTCATAATAGCGTGCCTCCAGTCCCGAGCGGGTATAGCTGACACTGGCCATACCGTTCTCTATTGCCTGAATGTCCCTTGGTGTCAGTTGCGCCACTCCAGCGCTGTCTTTGTGGAGCCCTTTGGAGTTCAGGTAACGTATGAGCGTGTTACGGATGTTGTGGTTGCTGTCGGTGGACAATCCGTCGTAAGGCAGGGCGCTGCGACGGTTCCAGGCGGTGGCCAGCTCCTCTTCACAAACATAGGCATAGACATATTGGCCATGCTCTATGTAAGGATGTTCCACCGGACATGTATATGTCCTTCCGTTTTCTGTAAGAATTTTTGTGTTAAATTGTTGTGTTGTATGTGAATACTGTCTGAACGAGTGGATGAATCCGCACACGGCAGTGATGAGCGTGGCCGCAATCAGCAGTGGGACACCTATCCGGATGGCACCGCATTTTTTTTCTGATGCAGCGCGTATTAGCAGGTAGAGTATGCAGAGCAATCCGAGAGTCAGGGCGGTCAGTGCACCTATATGGAGGCTGATGCCGGCAAGCCATATCATTGCAATAAGGAGAAGTGTGATGGGCAGTGCCCGTTCCCTATTAAGGAATTCATTGCGCATCAGATATAATGCTACAAAAAAGCCGAAACAGAGGTTCAGTTCGAACCGGATATAGGAGATGTGCATGGCCACCTCCCTTTTGTCTGTAATTTCCGGATGGCGCAGCAGGTGCATAAAGCCGATTAGGGCGGAAGCGCAGACAGCGAAAAGGTAAAGCTGCAGCAGCGCATGCCATTCTTTTTTGTCCAATGGCGGCGTAGTTGCGAAAATGAGTGGCAGCAGAAGCAACGGCAGTTTGATGGTCAGGTCGGTGACAGCATAGGGGAGGTTGCTGGTATAAAGCAGTCCGGCTACATGCACCGCGTATGGGAGCAGACATGCCAAAAGAATACGGTTGCGGCGCATCCGCTGCCATTTCCAACGGAAATTACCTTCGGCCAACCAATTGGCCGAAAGCAGAACCAGTCCGATGCTCATAAGTGGCCGGCAAAAGGGTATGCCGGTGACAAACAGCATTAGCGATATCAGGAAAATGTGACGGTGGATGTGTTCGCGGAGCATGTGTGGCGCTATTTTGTCCCTAATATTCTGCGGTATTCCTTATAGTCCGGCTGGCCGAACAGCGTGCGGACAGTCTCCATGCAGGGGTCGTATTGCAGTGCGGCTTCGGATTCCCCTTTCTGATAATAGTAGCGTCCGATGATTTCAACGTGGAGCATTTCGGAAATCTCCTTCCGGTATTTCTGCAGGTCGGTCGCCTTGTCCTTCCCTATGGCATTTTTCAGGGACTGCAGTTCGGTCTGAAGTATCTTGTCGGTCTTGTCCTCCTTCGCCGCCGCCTCAAGCTGCTTCATGGCCTTTTCCGTAAAGGTTTCATATACAATGTTCCGTTTCTCGACAAACTGCACGAAATCGGCGTACATGGCATCAGTGAAGGTGAATTCGGAGACGGGCGGGATTGTCTTGTGCTGCAGCCGGTATTCGTTTGCATAGTTGAAAATCATCTTCTGGGAGATAAGTGCAAGCAGAACGGTGCTGTACGGTTCCGGCTTGACCTTCATGTCAGGCTCCACGCCGCCATAGTCGTAGACGGTGCGTCCGTGCCTTGTCCGGAAGGCTGTGGCGTTCGAGTCGGCCTTGCGAAGGTTCACTCCGTTGCTGTCCTTGTGCTGATAATCGATCTTCTGGATGCAGCGTCCGGAGGGGATGTAGTATTTCGATACGGTCACCTTCATCTGGCTGTTATAGCTCAAAGGCAGTACATTCTGGACCAGCCCCTTGCCATAGGTGCGCTCCCCGATGATGACGGCCCTGTCCAGATCCTGCAGGGTTCCTGCCACTATTTCGGAGGCGGAGGCGCTGTGCCCGTCCACCAGTACTGCAATGGGTATCTCTTTGTCAATCGGTTCGGTTGTGGTATAAAACTGTTGGTTCAGATGCTGCTGCTTGCCTTTGGTGCTGACCACAAGCTCACCCTTGGGGACAAACAGGCTGACAATGTTTACCGCCTCGTTCAGCAGTCCGCCGCCATTACCGCGCAAATCCAGCACCAGACAGCGCATCTGCTGCTCCTTCAGCTTAAGAAATGCCTCCTTGACCTCCTTGCCGGCATGTTCGGTGAATTGGGCCAGCCGGATGTAGCCGATGCCGTTTTGCAGCATGCCTGTGTAGGTGATGGAAGGCAGCTTTATCTCCTTTCTGGTAATCTCCTTCACGTTGCTTCCCTTCTGTCCGTAAGGCTGGATTGTCAGACGGACTGTTGTGCCCGGTTGGCCCTTAAGGGCTGTGCTGACATCCGAGACGGTTTTCCCGCGGACCGGTTTGCCGTCAATGGCGAGAATGCGGTCTCCAGCCTGCAGGCCGCTCTCCATAGCGGGGGTGTTCTCATAAGGTTCGCTGATTATCACATAGTCGCTGTCCTGCTGTATGAGCGCACCGATGCCGCCGTACTGTCCTGTGGTCATCAGCCTGAACTCCTCCAGATCAGATTCGGGGTAGTATACGGTGTAGGGGTCGAGTTCCTCCAGCATGGCATCGATGGAGGTCCGCACCAGATCCCCGACATTAATGTCGTCCACGTAGTTCTCGTTCAGCTGCCGGAGCAGGGTGGCGTAAATGTCCAAATTTTTGGCAATCTCAAAATCGTTCCTTACGAAACTTAGGCTGCCGCAAATCAGGAGGACAACGGCGAAAATACGTATGGATGTCTTCCGTTTATGGTTCATATTTCAGTGTTTTGCAGGCTTTCGTTGGCTTTTGCCACTTTCTGTTTGAGCGATTCCTTGAAGTCGGATAGCTTGTCGTAAAGGGCCGCATCGCCGGTGGCAATCATCTCCAACGCAAGGATTGCGGCGTTTTTGGCTCCGTTCAGCGCAACTGTCGCCACCGGAATGCCTGAAGGCATCTGCAGGATGGAAAGTATTGAATCCCATCCGTCGATGGAGTTGGATGATTTGATGGGAACGCCGATTACCGGTATGGCCGTATATGCTGCGATCACACCAGGCAGGTGGGCTGCACCGCCAGCACCGGCTATTATCACCTTCACACCGTTGCGACGGGCGTTTTGGGCATATTCCATCACCAGTTCGGGTGTACGGTGTGCGGACAGAGCCTTTATTTCAAAATCCACACCCATCACCTTGCAGAAGAGGGCCGCCTCCTTCATAACGGGCAGGTCTGATGTGCTGCCCATGATAATGCTGATTGTCGCCATTTCTTTATCTCTTTTAATATTAATCAGTTGTAAGTAAAAATTTCTTTTCTTCCATTAGGAGGAAAAGATGCAAAAATAACACTTTTTGGTGAAAGAACTGCCGTTTTTGCCGCAATTCATGTGATTTTGTTTGCAGTTATTTGGAAATCAGTTCGCTTTTTTTCCTGTTGACGCGGATATTGCCAAAGCTGCCAGCTGTTGTACAGGTTCTGCCAGATGCTGTGGAATGCGACATATACGGCGGCTAACGGAAGCAGGTACATGTTTGCCATCCAGATGCCCATGGCGGAGTTTTTCTGGGCCAGCATTTGTCCGCCTGCCGCAGTGTCGCCGTAATGTTTCCCGATCCTTTTCCCGACGGCGAACTGCACCACACACATCAGCAGTGACAAAATGCCCAGATACAGGATGTTTCTGCCGTTGCCGCCGCCTTCCAGGAAGATGTAGTCGATGGTTTTCCCCAATGTGAGCAGCAGGGCGGCGGCCCAAAGATAGAATGCAACACCCTTGTATCGTGCGATGCGCCGGTTGGCTGACGGCCAGCACTTCTGCAGCAGCCATGCCACTATGAACGGAATGGCCAGTACTGATGCGATGCGCATGAAAATTATTGTGAATGACTCCCAGAAAGGCATCGACTGCCGTTGCCCGATAAAGGAGAAAATGATTGGGGCCGCGCATGCGACAGTCAGGTTTCCGACCATGGTGTAGCTGACCACCGTCTGACGGTCGGCGCCCAATGCGCAGGCCACCACCGACACGCTGGCCGCCACAGGGCAGAGAATCCCCACAAGCAGCCCTTCGGCCAGAAGCTCGTTGCCTGTCAGCAGCCGGATTGCTGCGTAACCTCCCGTGCTGGCCGCAAGTTGGAACAGCACAATCCAACCCTCCAGTTTGGACGGGCGCAGATGGCGGATGTCCGCTGCGCAGAAAGTGAGCAGCAGGATGCTGAAAATCAGATATGGTGTTAGAAAGTTCAGGATTCCGATCCAGCGATGCAGCAGCACTCCCAGCAGGATGGCCGCCGGAAGAACATAGGGACGGATTTTCTTTTGCAGGCTCATTCCTATTTACGGATGCGATCAGTCGCGAAGGATTTCAAATGAATAGTCATCGGTGAAGCGGATGATGGTGGAGGCCTTCATGTTCTCTACCGTGCCGAAAACCGGATTGACAATGTAGTCCATGCTTTTCTTTATCTCCTCGCTTATTTCCCGGAAATGGGTGGGGGTGGGCTCGCCCGAAATGTTGGCCGAGGTGGAGACTATGGGATGCCCGAGCAGGCTTATCACCTTGCGGCAGAACTCGTTGCTTGTGATGCGGATTCCAATGCTCCCGTCGCTTGCCACTAAGTTGGATGGCAGGTTCTTGATGTGCGGGTAGATGAAGGTGGTCGGCTTGTCGGTCTGCCGGAGCAGATCCCAGGCGATGAGCGGGACATGCTGCGTGTAGAGCGACAGCTTTTCCGGCTCGTCCAGCAGAATGAGCAGGCTCTTGCTCAGACGCCTTTTCTTGATTTCATAGATTCGGTTTACGGCTTCCGCGTTTGAGGCATCGCATCCGATGCCCCAAATGGTGTCGGTGGGGTACAGTACAACGCCTCCCTTGCGCAGCACGTTGCAGGTGCGTATCACCTCTTCACTGATGTTCACGCTTCGTTCCATGGTGGGATATTTTGGATGATTTTTTCAATGGGAATGTCCCATGCACAGCGGAAATGCTGTTCGGGACACTGTTTGTGTCCGTGAAGTCCGCATGGGCGGCAGGGCAGCGGCCGGTCTGTCTCGATGATATGGATGTTCTCTCCGCGCGGGGCGAAGCCGAACTCCTTCACAGTGGAACAGAAAACCGCACATACGGACGCCCCGACGGCAGCGGCCAAATGCAGCGGAGCCGAGTCGTTGGTGAAATTCATCTCCGCGTCACGCATAAGTGCGGCTGACTGCAGCAGGGTGAGCGTGCCGCAAAGGTTGCGGATGTCGGATTCAGGGCATGCGCTCCTGATCCGCTCGCACAGGGCGGAATCCTTTCCGGAACCCAGAAGGAAAATGCGGTAGCGGTGGTCCGCCTTATGGACAAGCTCCGTCCACCGCTCTTCAGGATATTGCTTGGTTTTCCATAGCGAGGCGGGGGAGATTGTCAGGTATGGCTGTTCCTTGTAGCCCGAAACCGCCTGCTCGTCGCTGTCGGTGGGGTAAAGTCGGGTCGGTGCGGCCTCCCCGTCGGTCAGGTTGGCGATAAGCCGTTGGTTGCGGTCCGCTTCGTACAGGTATTTTTCGGATGATATTTCGTGTGGGACTGCAACGGTGAAAAGGCGCGAGAATGGGTTCTTGTCAAAACCGATGGTCTTCGCGGCGCCGCTGCGCAGGCAGATCCAGCCGGTGGCCGCGAACCGCTGCACATTGACCGCCACGTCGTAATGCCTTTGGCGGATGCTCCGTATCAGCCGATGCATCTGTGCATACTTGCGGTTCTTTTTGTCCCATACATATAGTGTATGCAGGTAGGGGTGGTCTTCGAACAGTGCGTCCGCGCCTTTCTGCACCAGCATGTCGATCTCGGCTGCAGGGTACTGACCGTGCAGCTTCTCCAGCAATGCGGTCGCCAGAATCGCATCACCCAACGACGCCGTCTGTATCACCAAAACCCTATTCATCCACAAATATTTTTTCATGGATGGCCGCCGCACTGCGACGGCCCTACTTTTTAAACCTTTTAACGTTTTTCACGAATGGCCGCCGCACTGCGACGGCCCTACTTCATAAACTCTTTAAACTTCTTAAACTCTTAAACCTTTTAACGTTTTTCACGAATGGCCGCCGCACTGCGACGGCCCTACTTCCATCTACCGTCCCTGCAGTTGTTGCAGCAAATCATCACATTCCTCCTTGTGGGCGGGGAATTTTTTGCGGCTCTTTTCAATCAGCTCTCTGGCTCCCTGCGGGTTTCCGGTTTGTGCCATATATATGGCCGAATAGTAGTGCGCCGTAAAGGAACCTCCATTCTTTTCCAGACACTTGTCCATAATGACGCGCCCTTCGTGCGGATTGCCTATCTGCGCGTAAAGCATGGCCAGCTGGTAATAGTTTTCGGCGGAACGCGGATTGCTTGTGATGATCTGCCGTTTCAGGTCAAAGACGCGGTTCAGCAGCTCCTGGTTGCGGGTCTGCTGCATGGCGTTCATATAGACATTTGAGGCGCTGTTCAGGAAATTCTCGCTGGGGCAGACCTGGACAAGACGGTCGGCGAACCAGAGTGCGCTGTCCGTTTTCCCTACGGCCTGGTATAGACCCATGATGCCGATGATGGCCGATTCGTTGTTGGGGTCGTTCTGGAGATACTGGCGGTATTTGGCTATTGCCTGCTGTACGGCGGACATCCTCTCCTCACCGGTTGCATCGGGACTGTTAAGTTGTTGTGTCAGCTCGTATGCCTCAAAGTCAGATTTGTCCTTACGCTCAAGAATGGCGCAGATGGGCTTGCCGTCCACCGTGATGGTATGGATGGTGTTTTGGGGCGGCCAGTAGCCCTGCTGCAGCTGGTATGCGCAGATGTAGGAGTTGACGATGATTGCGTAGTCCCAATCCTTGTTGCTGCGCTCGTAGTAGCGGAGGTAGCGGGTCGTGTAGTAGCGGTCGGTGTCGTGGCGCAGGTAGTAGGTTATGGCGTTGTTGTCGTTGGAGGCGATTATCAGCTTTTGTCCCTCCTTGACTTTGTGGTTCTCCTTCAAGTATTTGTCTAACCAGAGGGTGGCGGCGCGGGTGCTGTGCTGGTAGTAGTCGGTCTCGTAGTAGCCGTAGCATTTGTTCAGGCATCCGGCAAACTCGTTGTAATACACATATTCGTGCGGATGGTTCCTGACAATGTGTATGAGCGGGAGCAGCAGCAGCAGTCCGGTCACGACGTAGGCGATTATGCGGCTCAACTTGTTCTTCATCAGGTCGTAGATGCCTTCCCAGCCCATGCCTGCGGCCGCCACCAGCAGCGGATAGGTGAAGAGCACATGCCGCCAGCCGCCGTAGACGTTCGAGTGTTTATAAATAATGTAGAATATCGGGAAGAAGAATGAGAAGAAGGCGATGAAGAGCACCTGCGGATTGATTCGGCTCCACAACCGTTTTATCAGCAGGAAGAAGGCCGCAAGCCCAACAAGCACCGCCACAGGAATGCTCATAAGCATGTATTTGGGCAGGTAGTACCAGGGCGCGTCGGTTGACATGATGTTGCCGCCCTCGAAAATCTGCCGCAGGTTGGTGGCGAAATGCTCCATCATCTTCAGTGATTCGATTGGATGGTGAATCGGGTCCTTCATTGCGAACGGCCAGTAGAGCAGGCTGATGAAATACCCTGCAAGGGAGACAATCAGCAGCTTGCCAGCCAGAATGCAGGCCTTTTTCCAATAGTCGCCGCCGCTCCAGTTCTTTTTCTCAGGATTGCTGAAGAAATACCAGCATCCGCAGAAGAGGAAGAGGTAGGGGATCAGTATAAGGCCGCCGATACGCACGCTGTTGGCCAGCGCAATGCCCAGTGCGATGAAGACAAGCCTCTTGATGGAGGTTTTCGGCAACTCCTGCACCAGCAGCATAATCTGGTAGATGGTGAAGGCATATCCCAGGGCGAACGGCACATCCTTCGGGTTGTTGAAGGAATGGCCGATAAGGCGCGGGGAGAGGAACATCAGCAGCAGCCCGAGGATTCCGGCTCGGTAGCCGCAGCAGCGGACCAGGAAGAGACCGATGACCAGAATGAGGCAGGCACCTGTAAGGGAGTTCAGGACATGCCGCACCTCAAACGGGTTGTCGCAGTTGAACCAACGGTTGATGCAGTAGGTGAGGTTGTCGAACGACTGCCCGTAGTACTCCAGATGGGTCGGCTCGCCGTTGGCCTTCTTGACACCGTGCATGCAGGTGGTGTCGCCGTTGGCATAGTAGTCGTAAACATAGCCGGCATGTTCGTAGTTGACGAACTCATCACCGGAGATGCCTGAATTGAGGCTCATCAGCGGCATCGCGACAAAGATGGCGGCAGCAAGTATCCAGAAGATGAGTTTGAGGATTTTGGGCTGCTCGCGCTGCACGAACGGAGTGACCGGCGTCTGGTTTTTCTTTTGGTTTTGGACGGGCGCGTGTGTTTGTTTTGTGTTTTTCTTATCGTTTTTCATGGATATGAGTTGTGCTATTTGTTTTCCTCCTTTATTTTCCTGCAGATTTCCCGGTGGTATTTCCTGCGAAGTTTCAGCAGCTCCAGTGGAGTGCGCAGGAAATCTTTTGTCTTCAGTCTTGTGTCGCCCTTTTCAATCCAGGTGTCCAGCGGATATTCGAAGCATTTGTCCATGCAGGCCTCGTATCCGTATGCAAGGATTATTCGTGCGAAAATCTCCACATCGAAGAACCAAGGGCTCATGAAGCGCTCCTGAGTGACCGTTTCGGCCACATCCTTCCGGAGAATCTTTGCACCGCACTGCGTGTCATAAACCGGCAGGCATAGTATGCGCGACACGGCTGTGGCAAAGGTCCTCCCCATGTAGTGCCGGAGCGGCTTGCGCCGTATGTTGCTGCCCAGACGCTGCACCCGCGAGCCGCATACCATGAGCAATCCCTCCTTTTGTTCCACGACCTGCATGAACCTGTCAATCTCCTCCAACGGAGTTGCAAGATCAGCGTCAAAAAAGCCGATGTAGTCGAACTCCAGATGGGTGAGGGCGTACCGGAAGGCAGCATGGGTAATGTTGGCCTTGCCCTGGTTTTTTCCGCCGTCAAAGACGTGGGCCTGCGGATAGTTTTTTGTCAGCTGTTGCAGCATCTCCAGCGTGCCGTCGCGGCTCCCGTCGTTGGCGAAGAGGAAATGCACCTCCGGCCGGCTTTCAAAATAGGCCTTGAACTCCTCCTGCGGCAGCCGTTTCTCCTCGTTGTAGCAGGGGATGACAATCACTGTTTTTGGCATATTCTTTGTCGCGTTAAGGTTACAATCAATTGATCAATAAATATAAATTCCTATATATGAGATGAATGCGAAGCGATTCATCTGTACGGAAAACAAAATACAAATTTAATGGAATTTGCAATAGGATTTCGTCAATTGGCAGATAAAATTTAATGGCTTTCTCACACCTTGATTTCCAATTGGCTGGAGCCGTCCGGCCGTTTTGTCACCACAATCTGTTTGTCAATTGTCTTTAGTTCCGGCATGTGGGATATTATGCCTATGAGACGGTTGCCGGTGGTCAGCCCCTCAAGCACCTCCATTGCCTGTTGTCGTGAGTTTTCGTCAAGGGAGCCGAAGCCTTCGTCAAGGAACATTGTATCAAGCCGGATGCCGCCTGCGGCGGATTGGATTTCATCGGAAAGGCCGAGCGCAAGCGACAGAGAGGCCTTGAACGATTCCCCGCCGGAGAGTGTCTTCACGCTGTCGGTCGAGCCGTTGTGGTGGTCGATTATGTCGATGTCGAGGCCGGTCTGAGCATTGCCTTTGAAGTCGATGCGGCGCTTGAGCTCAAACTGCCCGTGCGTCAGGGTGCGAAGGTGCATGTTAGCACGGTGCAGAATACGGTCGAAGTGTACTGTCTGCACAAAGGTTTCCAGTTCAATACGGCTCTTACCGCTGATTTTTCCGTTTAGGGTGTCTGAAAGGGATTTCTTCCATGCCAGTTGTTGTGCGGTATGCTCATAGGACTGCTGCTTCGCACGGATGGATTCAAGCCGTCGACTGTTGGTGTCGATGCGTGTGCGCATCTTCTGTGCCATGTTCTCCTTAACCTTTTTTTCCTCTTGCAGGCTTTGCAGCAGCTGCTGTTCGGCCTGTGCATCTATGCTGCAGCCGCCTGCGGTCAGTTTTTCCAAGGCCTGTATTTCCCCTTCGGTTTTGTCAAGCAGCTCCTTCTGCTTGTTGTAGTCATCGGTGCTGGTGCGGATTTCCTTTTCAATCCCTTTGCACAGGTCGGACAGTTGTTTCAGGGCCGCTTCCGCAGTTTTTTTGTCCGGATAGGCAAGGCGTGACCTCCAATCGGCGGTCTGGTTCTCCTTCTCCTTTTTCTTGCTGACGGTCTCCGCCATTGTTGTGGAGAGTTCGGAGCATTTTTCGGCAAGTTCCTTTGCTTTGGAGGTTGCCTGTGGAATCAGTGTATGTTCCAACGCCGCTTTGCGCGCCACCCGTTTGTTTTCGTCTTCAATGGTTTGTGTGAGCTGGCCGATCTGTTGGCCCAACTGTTCCTGATGTGCCCTTGTGGTTTCGGGCAGCCGCTCCAAATCTGTGCCGAAAGAGAATTCGCGCATTTGCTGTTCCAATCCGGCCTTCATGGTGTCAACCCGTCCTTTCTCCTCCTCACATTTTCCGGTGCCATTGGTGACTCTTTCACACAAATCATTGTATTTCTTTTTTTGCGCTTCTATCTCTTCACGTGTCGGGGCCGTTGCCGATTTTGAGGCCTTGTTGGGATGGTTCAGTGAGCCGCAGACGGGGCAGGGCATGCCCTCCTGAAGATTTTCCGCCAAAATTCCGGCCTGTTCGCGAAAATAGGCGCTCTCCATCTCTATGAGCCGGTTGGACTCTTTTTGTCTGTCCTGTATGATTTTATCCAGCCCCAACTGGTATCTCTTAAGTGTCTCCGACTCCTTAAAATATGATTCCAGATTGGAGGCCAGCTGCCGTAGCGTCTGCAGTTTTTCCTCCAACTGCCTTTTCACATTGTTGTGCCGCTCCAGTTCCGAACCGGCGTCGCCTATGGATTTCTGCTCCTGTTGGAGTGTGTCCAGTGTTTTTTCAGACAGCTCCTTCGCTTCGCAGCATTTTTTGTATTCCTTTTCCAGTTTTTCGGCCTGTTGCTGCAGCCTGGCCGTCTCAGTCTGCAGTTCATTCAGCTTGTCGTAGTCCGGCAGCGATTGGGTGATTGTGGTGACAGATGCGTTGAGCTTCTCCTTCTCCGGTTCGCGCTGCATTGCCGTTTCCATGGCCTTTTTTTTCAGCACAAGCTGCGGTTCCGCCTCGCGGATTGCCTTGGCTGCCTCCTCCTTTTTCTGCAGATTTTGCCGGAATGTTTCCGCCTCCTTAAGCCGGCCTGAAGTCTCAAGAAGCTTTTTTTCTGTTTCAACAAGCCATGCAGTGTGTTCCAGAACCGCGTCACTGTCCTGTTTGATCTGTTGCTCGGCGAGCGTGATGATTTCCGGCAGCCGCGGCATCAGGGAATTCTCCGTGGAAAGGAGTTCGTTAAGCGTCTGTGACGTTTCCGTCTCCCCGCATTGCAGGTTCTGCACATCGTTGCGTACAATGTTTTCTGCATCCCGGAGCATTACCGTAAGGTCCGACACATCTCTTTTGATCTGGTCTTGTAAGATATTGTAATTATGTGTGTTGAATATTCTTCGGAAAATCTCCTGCCTTTCGTTCGTCCCGGCAAGAAGCAGGTCGCGGAACTGCCCCTGAGCAATCATGGCGATTTGGGCATACTGGTTGCGGTTTATCCCTAAGATTTCCGTGATTTTTTCGTTGACGGTCTGTGTCTTGGTGATGACCTGCGTCGTGTCGGGCAGCTGCAGTTCGGCCTTTGCCTGTTCCGTGGTTGTGCCGCCGCCGCGCAGGGCGGGCCGCTGGTAGGCCGGATTGCGTCTGATGCGGTAGGTCTTGCCGTTATAGCGGAAAACCATCTCCACGTATGTGGGGGTGTCCGGCGTGGCGTAACGTGAACGGAAGGCGGACGGCTCCCGGACTTTTCCGCTCGCCTCGCCGAACAGGGCGAAGCAGATTGCGTCAAAGATTGTGGTTTTGCCCGCGCCGGTCTCGCCGGTGATTACAAAAAGCCCCTTTTCACCCAGCCTGGTGAAGTCTATTCCGGTTTTTCCGGCGTAGGAGCCGAAAGCGGACATGGTGAGTTGTAACGGCCTCATTATCTATTCCTCCCAAATATTTTTGATAAGCCCTTCAAGGTATCTTTCCTGTTCCGGACTCATTTCAGCATTGTTTTGTATATTAAATAGTTCCCGGACGAATTCAATCGGCTTTTTCTCGGCGGCGGCGGAGAGTGCCTCCTCCGGAAGCTCCGTGCTGCGGGTCCGGCTGTTGTCGTATTGCAGCTCCAGCAGGTTGGGATAGATGCTTCGGAGACGTCCTATCGCGTCGTACACATCCTCCTCGTCGGTGAGGGTTATGTGAATATAGGCCTCATCCATGCCTTTGTCATGGAAAAATGAGGGGTCGGTCAGCTCCGCAAAGGTGCCGCGCAGCATTTTCCATGCGTGCGGCGGCGTAATCGGTATGGTTTTGATTTCCAGATTGCCTTTCCCCTTCATTTCAATTATGCTCACGCTCTTTTCATCGTTGGCCTCGGCAAAGGAATAGGGCATGGGCGTGCCGCTGTAGCGGATGTGCGGCTCTCCGCAATGCTGCGCCCTGTGCAGGTGGCCGAGCGCGACGTAGTCGAAATCTTTAAAAATGGAAGCCTCCACATTGTCCACGCCGCCCACCACCATCCGGCGTTCCGAACCGGCAGGCTCCGCGTTGGTTATGAACTGGTGCACAATCGCCACATTACGGCAGTCCCTGTCGATTGTGCAGCTCCCGACCACATGCTGCATCGCAAGGTTGTAGTCGTCGCCAAGCTCCTTGTCGGTGAAGGGCCTGACATTGGCCGGTTTCAGAAAGGGGATGGGATGGAAGGCAACTGTCCCGTATCCGTCCTCCAGAAGCACCGGTTCAATCCGGCCTGTATAGACGGGGGAGAGGTATATGCCACCGGCGTTCATGATCCGGTTGCCGAAGGCGATGCGCTCCGCCGAATCGTGGTTGCCGCTTATCACTATCACTCTCTGTCCGGCCTCCTTAAGCCTTGTAAGGAAATCGTCGAACAGGCAGACCGCCTCCTCGGAGGCCACGGAGCGGTCAAACACATCTCCGGCGATGAGGCAGAGCTCCGTCTGTTCGCGTTGCGCTATCTCCACAATCTGGGAAAGGATCTGCTGCTGGTCCTCCAGCAGGGAGCGTTCATAAACGCGGATGCCAAGATGCAGATCGCTGGTGTGCAGTATTTTCATCGGGTCATAAGGGTTGGCTGCCGTTTTCCGGCAGCAGGTGTTGGGTCAGAAAGACAAAATCCTCCACGGAGAGCTGCTCCGGACGTTTCCCGAACAGCTCATGGCCGGTGAATCCCTCTTCAAAGGCAAGGTTTTTCAGGGAATTCCGCAGGGTTTTGCGCCGTTGGTTGAAGGCGGTCTTGATCATCCGTTTCCATTGGGCTTCGTCGCAGGGCAGCTGCTGGCAGCCGTTGCGCCTTAACCGGATGACCGCCGACTTGACCTTGGGGGGCGGATTGAAGAGATGCTCATCCACGGTGAACAGGTATTCAATGTCATAAAAGGCCTGCAGCAGTACGCTGAGGATGCCGTAGTCGCGGTTGCCCGGCTTTGAGGCGATGCGGAGCGCCACCTCTTTCTGGAACATGCCGACCACCTCCGGGATGCGCTCCCGGTAATCCAGTACGCGGAAAAGGATCTGGCTGGAGATGTTGTAGGGGAAATTCCCGATAATGGCAAAGGGGGGGGGCAGCAGTCCCTCCAGATCCACTTTCAGGAAATCGGCGGCGTAGAGTCTTGGGGTGAGCTCCGGAAAATGCTGCTGCAGGTAGGCGACCGATTCCCGGTCCAGTTCCACTGCATGGAGTTCCCATGCCTTGTTTTCCAACAGGTATCGGGTCAGCACGCCCATGCCGGGGCCCACCTCCAGCACCCGTTCGTTCTGCGGGGAGAGCGCCGCCACAATCTGCTGCGCAATCCACTGGTCGGTGAGGAAATGCTGCCCCAACCTTTTTTTGGCTCTGACATCGTCCTTTTCGTGTTGCCTCATCATGGGTTGTTTTTCGTCTGTTTTTTGGTGAAAGCCACCGAATCGCCCCAGGCGTTGTAAAGAATCTCATGACCGATGCCTTTCATGCGGGTTTCCAGGCAGGAGAAGCATTCCTCCGGCCGGTCGTTGACGCAGGCCTTGTCGGGGTAGATCAGGTATTCCTCGCGGTAGCGGTTGGGGGTGAGGTTGGGCATGATGACGTTGGCGCCGGCCAGGATGGCCTTTTCGCGCCCCATCGGGTCGATGGTCTGGTTGGCGGTGGCGGCCACCATGTTGATTTCGGGCATCATCAGCCGCAGGATGGCAATCATGTTCAGGGTGAGGTTCATCCGCTCCCCGGCCGTCGGGATTTGGGCGGCGTGGGCGTAGAGCGGCGTGTCGGGATGGGGAATGTAAGGGCCCATGCCCACCATGGCGACATCCTTTTTCCGGAAAAAGAGCAGGTCGTCGGCCAGATGCTCCAGGGTCTGGAAGGGGAGGCCGATCATCACGCCGGTGCCGGTCTGGTAGCCGGTTGCCATCAGTGCGTCGATGCAGTCCAGCCGCCGGTGGAAGTCGTGCAGCCCGTCGTGCGGATGGATCTTATAGTAGAGTTCCTCGGTGGAGGATTCGATGCGGAGCAGGTAGCGGTGCGCACCCGCCTCGAACCAGCGGCGGTAAACCGCCTCGCTCTGTTCGCCCAGCGAAAGGGTGATGCCTAATGCGCCGTTGCCGATGGCCTTGATTTTTTCGATGAGCCGGGTGATGCTGTCGGTAAAGGGTTCGTCGTTGCGTTCGCCGGCCTGGATGGCCACGGAGCCGTAACCCAGCTGCCAGGCCGTTTGCGCACATGCCAGCACCTCCTCTTCCGTCAGCCGGTAGCGGGCCACCTTGCGGTTCGGACCGCGCACCCCGCAGTAGAGGCAGGCTTTGCGGCACTGGTTGCTCAGTTCGATCAGGCCGCGCAGATGGATATGGTTGTCCAGTTTCTCCAGTTTGACCGCCAGCGCCTTTTTCCACAGCTGCTGCATCGCTTCGCCGCGCACGGCCAGCAGCTGCATGAGGTCCCCTCTGTCCAGACAGGGCTTTTCAAGAATCCGGGAGATGCTCATTATCTGATTTGTTCTAAAAAATTCATTCTGATGGGTTTCAAATGCAAAAATAATCAAAAAGGAGATTCGTAACGGCATGTGACAAAAAAAAAGAGGGCTGCCATTCGGCAGCCCCCTTCTTTTTAATTTTTCGCGATTTTCCGCATTACCGTGCCGCTGGCGGTTTCCACCTTCAGCAGGTAGAGGCCGCGGGAGAGTGTGGATACGTTCACCTCCGTCTGATCGGCATCCACCTCCATCCGCAGGCATTCCCTGCCTGTGACATCATACAGGAAGAGGTTCCGGATTGTTTCGCCGCAGGTCACATGCAGTTGTTCCGAGGCAGGATTGGGACTGACAGAGAGCTGCCCCTGCACAGCCTCCAGGACAGCATCCTTGCCGGGGATGGTGATGCACTGTTTCGCGCTCTTCATGCCTTCGCACCGGCCTGCCGCAGGCACAAACTCATAGCAGTATTCCACGTTGTATGAAATGTTGTTGTCCGTGTAGGAGGTTCCCGTGACCGTGGCGATCTTGCTGCCGTTGCGGTACACCTCATAATAGTCCGCGGTTCCCTGCCAGCTCCAGCGGATGGCCTTGCCGCCGCCCGTCGTGTCCGCCCTGACGGAGCCTTCAGTGATTTTTCCGCCGCTGTCGTTCAGCAGATGGCGGATCTCGATCATGAACATGGAGTCACAGTCATTGTCGTTTGGAACGAATGCCGTGTAAAAACCAGCCTTTTTCGGCTTGAAACCGAAACGGTTCCAGATGTGGTTCACACACACGGTGTCGAAAACTATCTCCTCATTCCTGAAATGCACGCCATGCAGGTTGCGCGACTGCGACCAGGGCTTCGTGTTCCGGTAAGTCTCCAAAGAGGCGCAGGGCACATAGATGGCACGCAGCGTGTCCTCCCCAAGCTGTACGGGGTCCATGCTGAAGTTCTCCACTGTAGGGGGAGTGGCAGACAGGAAGACATGACCATATTTTGCATAGGCATAAATTATGTGTCTCATTTTTTTTACCGTGGGTGGAAAGACCAGAATCTGCGCGGAATCTGCAATATAATCTGCACCCATCCATTTTAAGCCTTTCGGAAGCTTCAGTTTCAAAATCGGTGTGCCCTTTCGTGCAGCATATCTTGGATCGCCGAACTCACATCTGCCCATGGTGGTAATGGCGGTTTGGGAGAAGTCCGCCTCCCGCAGATTGCGGCAGTTGACAAAGATGGATCCGACCAGGGAATCGCATGAGGGCGGAATGGGGCAGTAGGCGATGCTGCTGTTTTCAAACACCTGGCTTCCGATTTTTTTCAGCCGGCTTGGCATGACCACCGAATCGATGGTGCAGCCCAGAAAATATCGATTGGGCAAAAACTGCAGCGTGTCGGGCAGTATCACCTTGTGGTAAATGCCCTCCTGTAACGGTGTTGCGTAACTCATCCCCGTCTGTTGCCATTTGGCCAAATAAGGCAGCACGAGCGTATTGATTCGGGTGTTTTGAAACGCGAGCGTTGCAAAAGTTTTTATGGAGGTGGGTATGACCAGCACATCCGCCAGGCTGTCAATGTTGGCAAATGCTCTGTCTCCTATAAATGACAAACTTTTAGGGAAATGGTCGATGTGCAGGCTTGAGCAGCCCGAAAACGCACCATTGCCCACCCGCTGCAGTTTGCCCGGAAGGGAATCGACGGCCAGTTTTTTGCAGTTTCCGAACCCCCCGTTTTCGATTCGGACAAGCCGCTGGAATCCGGACACTTCAGTAAGGTTTTCACAACCGCCGAAACAATATTGCGGTATGATGGTGACATGCGCTGGCAGCACAACCTTGGTCAGTTGTTTGCAGTAGCTGAAAGCATTTTTTCCCAGTTCAACTGCATATTTTTTCCCCTGATACTCCACGGTATCGGGAATCACTATCTCACCGTGATAATAGATGCCTGTGTCAATATCCGCATAATAGGTGTTGCAATAGGTCACCTCCACGGTGTTGTTTTGGCCGAAATTATAGTAGATGGTATCGCCTTGGCGGTTAATTGCGTAAAAATCGTAGGCATAGCAGCTGCTGCTCCATGCCAAGGCAAACAACGAAATTATTAATGCTATCTTCTTCATATTAGTAATGTTTTATTATTCTTCAATTAAATTAACGTATATACTGGTATTCATAGGCACCCCTGTCCACAATGCCATCCCACTTGCGCACATTGCCAATCACATCCTTGGTGATATTGATGGGGTCATACAGGTTATTGCCCGTATTGATACAGGGACTGTTGGATTGCAGGCTGCAGTCATATAAATTCGGATTCGCAAGCATCGGATTTACATTGCTGCAGGTGTTGTCCTGATAATAAGACACAACTGGAAAGAGGATTGAATAACGATATTCAATATCCGGTGTGGAAACGGATTGGATGAATATGCTGTCAATAGTGTTGGTATCCCCATAAATTACGGAATTGCGCACATACATTGTGCTGTTGGTTACATATCCTGCATTTCCAATATTGGCCATGTTCACAGCGGTTGTCATGTGACAGATGTAGGCGGTGGTATTATCTAGGAAGAATCCGCCGCCCAATTGCGACTGGTTGGCAACAAACAATACATTCCAGATGTAAAAGAAGCATTCGTACATAAACATCCCGCCACCTGATGTCGCAGAATTGTTATTGCAGAATATCACATTTTCCATGGTGATGTCGGTGGCATAATTGGCATATAATCCAGCTCCACTTTGTCCGGTATTGTCCAAGAAAATAAGGTTCCTGAAAACACTTGTGCTCACTTCATCCAAGTATAATCCTCCTCCAGATGTATAAAGAGAACCACCCTCCTTGAAAATAAAGCCGTCTATCAGTACATGTTCAGCACCACTCACAGAAAGAATGTGCCAATATGCATATGGATTCACGCCCGTAAAGCCAGGATCCGGAATTAAGATTGAATAATAGGGAGGCACTGGATTATAAATTGATGATAATGGCGGAAATGCAGTGAAGTCAAGGTTCAGCTCCCGTTGGCTCAAGTGTGTTTCCCAACCTTCAAAACCACCGAAAAGACAAACACCGCTTGGCACACTGGAGCATATTCTATATGTTCCACGCTTGCACCAAATGGTATCCAAAGGTGCGGCCTGCGACAAGGCATCCGCCAAAGTAGTAGCATGTTGCCAAGAATTTCCAGATGCAGGATTCAATACATCCGCATCAACATACCAGATTCTGGGTTGCGCGTACCCGACACCTGTCGCAAAGAATAAAATGGCAAGCCATTGTAATAAAACAAAATTCTTCATGTCATTAAAAATTAGGTTAATACTATTTAATTTTTTCGTAAAAATACGGGTGCAAATATACAAATAAAAAACATATCCTTTTAATTGGTAAAAAAAAATTCCCATAATTTTAGGACAACAGTAGGGCTGTCGCATGTGGCAGCCCTACAAACAATATTGTTAACGACCGTTTATGGTTAATTTTTCGCGATTTTCCGCATGACCGTGCCATTGTCCGATGCGGCAATACGGAAACTGATGCCTTTCAAGGGTCTGCTGCACACCATCACCTCTGACAACGGGAAATAGTTCGCAAACCATAAGGCCATTGCTGAAGCGCTGGGCATTGACTTCTATTCCGCACACCCGTACCATTCCTGGGAAAGGGGAGCAAACGAGAACATGAACGGACTAATCAGGCAGTACATACCCAAAGGGACGTCACTGGAAGATATTGATGATGAATATATTGAGATGATACAGGAAAAATTAAACAACAGACCTCGAAAAAAAATGGGATTTTTAACCCCGTATGAGTATTTTTTTAGTACTTTTGCAAAAATTAATGTTTAACCAAAGTTGCATTTGTAAGTTGAATGCAGCTAAAACCATTGGAAATGAGACAATACATTTGGATTGGAACTTTATTCCTTAACATGTTTTTTTCATCGGTAATCACAGCGCAGGATTGGAGCAAACCCCATATTTCAAAAGACACCCAGAAATTGTGCAGGATTAGCAAGGACAAGCATGTGAAAACATATCTGTACAATGAGGAAATAAGGGTGAGTGACTACAGTTTTTTCTTGTACTTGGTTGGAAAAGAACACGGTGAAAAATCCGATAAGTATAAGGCACTTATTCCTGACACATCATTTTTCTTTTCCAATTACAGGTTCAAATTCACATATATGGAGAAAAGTCCGGATTATATGGTGCAGCTCCAATCCTCACTTCCCATGATAGGTCTGTCTTACGAACAGGCTTTGGCCTATTGCAGATGGCAGGAGAAAATGCACAAACCGAGCAGAAAATATGTGTTTGTATATTCGTTGCCCACAAAAAACGATTATGAAACCGCAATGGGCCGTGCGAAAATCACGCAGCGGAAGGCACTTTCAGCTTTACAGCAGACAAAACGCAGCCATGCAATCTACGGATTGACAGATAATGTTGCAGAATATCTGGCGGACAGAAATTTAGTCGTTGCCGGAGGCCGGCGTTCCACACTGCAATTTGAGGAGATTACAGCTGTGACCGAACCGATTGGTTTCAGACTGAAAGTGGAACGCAGACGGAAATAAGATGCCCCGGGGCTGCATTCCGTATTATGAAACGGCCAATACCGTAAATGCGCTGTCGCATTTTTCCACCTTGGCGGCGGGGCGTATTGGAAAAATGATTACCTTTGCAAATTGGTCTGAGGTTTTTCCCCGGCCATGAAGGTAAAATTAAATTATTGTATTAAAATATTGTTAATCTGAAATAAAATAATACATTATCATGAGCAATCTGGAATTTGATGGGGATGGGTTCCTTATCCATCCTGAAACCTGGACGAAGGAGGTGGCCGATGAAATTGCCAAGGCCGACGGAATTGAAAACCTGACGGAGCAGCATTGGGCCGTGATCAAGGTAATCCGGCAGAACTATGAGGAGAAGGGCATGGCTCCCATGGTCAGGGTCATCTGCAAGGAGACCGGCCTTAAGCTGAAGGATATCTACGAACTTTTCCCGTTGGGACCCGCACGCGGCGCATGCCGTGTGGCCGGCCTTCCGAAACCGGACGGTTGCGTTTAGTCGTTTATTTGAAATCAGACAGTTATGGATTGGTATAGGATAGTGGCACTATGTGCCGCCTGTTATTGTGTTTTGGTGATGGGCCTGCATTTTTTGCGGCTGATACGTCTGGGCAAGCCCAAGGATCTGTCCAGGAAAAGCGGCAGTGTGGCGAAGGGGGTGGCCTATTCCAACACCGCCGCAATGATGCCGAACCAGAAGGAATCGGCCTATATGCACCTGCCCACCTATGCGGCCGGAATTGTGTTCCACCTTGGCATTTTCCTGAGCCTTCTGCTCTTCATCCTGCTGATGATACCGCCGGTGGAGGCGTGGCTTTTCTCTCTGGAATGGCTTTGTGCGCTGCTGGCAGCCTGCCTTTGTGTGAGTACGGTTTGCGGTTTTGTACTTTTCTTCAAGCGCATTATCAAAAAGGAGATGCGTGAGCTTTCCCATCTGGACGACTTCGTCTCCAACCTCTCAACCACAATGTTCCAGCTGTTTACACTACTGGCCCTGTGTTACTTGGGGGGCAGCCGCTGTGTGAGCACGGCCTATTATCTGGTTTGCGCATGGCTTTTTGTATATTTGCCTGCCGGCAAGCTCCGCCATGTGCTCTATTATTTTTCGGCCCGCTTCCATCTGGGCTTTTTCTACGGATGGCGCAACGTGTGGCCACCACAAAAAAAAGAGAATCATGAATAAACTGACCAAAGCACAGATAGATGCAGCCCTAAAGCTGCTTAAGATGCCTGCCGACAGCAAGCTGGTGACACATCTGAACGCCTGCGTGCACTGCGGGCTGTGCGGTACCTCCTGCATGTATTACACCACTTTGAAGGAGCCGCGCTACATGCCGGCCCGTAAAGTGGAGATGGTGGCTTCGCTCTACCGCCGATACTGCACCCTGACGGGCAAAATCTTTCCGCATCTGGTGCATGCCCGCGAATTGGATGAAAAAATGGCCGAGGAGATGATAGATGTGCTGTTCGGCGGCTGCACCATGTGCGGACGCTGCGTGAAGCACTGCTCCATCGGTGTGGACATTGCCTACATCGTTAGGGTCGGACGGCAGATGCTGGCCGCCATGGGGCTTGTTCCCGCCACGCTTCAGGCCACTGTCGATGCCGCGCTGAACACCGGCAACAATATGGGCATTCCTACCGAGGAGTTTGTAGATACCATCCAGTGGATGGAGGAGGATATGCAGTCGGAAGAGGGGTTTGAAAACGCTACCATTCCGTTGGACAAGAAGGGCTGCCACGTACTTTACACCCTCAATCCGAGGGAGCCGAAGTTCTTCCCGCTCTCCATTTCGGCCATGGCCAAGGTTTTTTACGCCGCCAAGGAGAGCTGGACACTTTCCTCCACCATGTATGACGTGACCAACTACGGACTTTTCAACGGAAACAACGAGCAGGCCGGCATTATTGCAAAACATCTGCACGACGAGGTGCTGAAGCTGAAGGCGGAGACGCTCATCCTGGGCGAATGCGGCCACGGTTCCCGCGCAACTCGCTGGGAGGGTCCCAACTATCTTGGACAGGCCTACGAGTTCGAGGTGCGGACGGTGGTGGAGCTGATCAACGACTACATACGTAGCGGGCGCATCAAGCTGAATCCCGCGCTGAATGCGGAAAAGGTGACGCTGCACGACCCCTGCAACCTGGTGCGTAACGGCGGCCTGCTGCAGGAGCTGCGCTTTGCGGTCAGGCAGTCATGCGCCGATTTTGTGGAGATGAACCCCTGCGGCAACGACAACTACTGTTGCGGCGGCGGTGGCGGACAGCTTGCCATGAGCGAGTACAACGAGCGTCGGCTGAAGATAGGGGAGATTAAGGCAAACCAGATCCGCGCCACCGGCGCGAAGGTGGTGGTCACCCCATGCCACAACTGCGTGGACCAGCTGACGCAGCTGAACCACCATTATAAATTGAATGTAAAGATCAAGACCATCGCCGAGATTGTGGCGGATGCGTTAGTCATGGAAAAATAAAAGTTATGAAAATCATCATCGTCGGAACGGCATATCCTTACAGGGGCGGGCTCTCCGCATTCAACGAGCGGTTAGCATTTGAATTCCAGAATCAGGGTCATGAGGTGGAAATCTACACCTTCACCCTGCAGTACCCGGGATTTTTGTTTCCGGGCAAAACCCAGTACAGTGACGAACCGGCACCGGAAAACTTGCGTATCTACCGGAAAATCAACTCCTGCAACCCCTTCAACTGGATAAAGGTGGGGCGGGAGATCCGGCGCAAAAAGCCCGATTTGATGATCACCAAGTTCTGGCTGCCCTTCATGGGCCCCTGCTTCGGCACCATTGCGCGGTGTGTGAGGCGCAACCGTCACACGAAGCTCATATCCATCCTGGACAATGTGGTTCCGCACGAGCACCGCATCGGTGACAAAATGTTCGCCCGCTATTTCATCCGCCCGACCGACGGCTTCGTGGCCATGTCGAAGTCGGTGCTGCAGGATTTGCGCCTTTTCACCCAAAGCAAGCCGGCGCGTTTCTGCCCGCATCCGCTTTACGACCATTATGGGGAGCGGCTGCCGAGGGAGGAGGCTCTTAAACTGCTCGGATTGGACAGCAGTTTCCGTTACGTGCTCTTTTTCGGCTTTATCCGCGCCTACAAGGGGCTGGATCTGCTTTTTGACGCCTTTGCCGACGAACGGTTGAGAGAGCTTCCGGTCAAGCTGATTGTGGCAGGGGAGTTCTACGGCGATCCGGAGCCATATCTGGAGCAGGTGAAGCGGCATGGCATCGGGGAGAAGGTGGTGCTCTGCACCGATTTTATCCCCGACAGCGAGGTGAACCGCCATTTCAGCGCCGCCGACATCGTGGCGCAGCCCTACAAGTCCGCCACGCAGAGCGGCGTGACCCAGATTGCCTTCCATTTTGAAAAGCCGATGCTGGTGACCAATGTGGGCGGCCTGGCCGAGATTGTGCCGGACGGCAAGGTGGGCTTTGTTGTTGAGCCGGATTCGCGGCAGATTGCCGACGCGCTGTTCCGCTTTTTCAGTGGGAACAGGCAGGATGAGTTTGAGCGGAACCTCCGTGAAGAGAAGAAAAAGTACGCCTGGACCTCCATGACGGAGGCCATCGAAGGGCTGATGATGTAGCAGTATACCAGCAAGATATATTTTCTTGCAAGAAAAAAAATTGTTTCTTTTGGATTTCATATATTAAAAAGTTGTACTTTTGCAGCGAACAAAGTTGTTCATTTAAAATTAACAACTTTATAATTAGTTGATAAGTATGATATTGCAGAGTACAATTGAACAGGTAATTGAGGAATGGCAAGATAGGGTTTCTACAGAAGATGAGGGGATAATTCGGGAAAAGACCATTCCGTTGGATAGTGTCGCTTCGCATGCCACCGTCATCAGTGGTATCAGGCGTTGCGGAAAAAGCACTTTGCTTGCCCAATTTTATCGCCAACTTTCCGAACCCGCGCTGTTCATCAACTTTGAACATCCACTGTTGATGGATTTCTCCACTGCCGATTATGCCCGTCTTGATAATATCATCGGGAAACACAATGCGCAATGGCTCCTGTTCGATGAGATTCAGTCATTGCCAAATTGGGAGGTCTATGTTCGGCAGAAAATGGACCAACATTACAAGATTGTAATTACCGGTTCCAATGCCTCCCTGCTAAGTCGTGAATTGGGTACCCATCTGACCGGCAGGCACATTCCGATAGAACTTTTTCCGTTCTCATTTTCCGAATTTCTGAAACTGAAATCTCATACCGCATCCTGCGAATCGTTTCGGGAGTATCTTTTTTCCGGCGGTTTTCCCGAATATCTGAAAACTGGTGACACCCGGCAGCTCTTGACATTGTTTCAGGATATTCTCTACCGCGATATAATTGTGCGCTATGGCATTAAGGAGGTGTCTTCCCTGCAACGGTTGGCAAATTTTCTTTTGCAGAATGTCGGCAACAAATTTTCCGCTTCAAAAATAAGACAGGTAATCTCCGTTAACGCCACCAATACCATTTTGAACTGGTGCAATTATCTGGCGAACAGTTATCTGTTTGCATTCGTCGAAAAATACAGCAGCTCTGTCCGCTCACAGATGGTAAGTCCAAAAAAAATCTATGCCGCTGACACCGGGCTCGCCTATTCTTTTTCCACCCATTCAATGACAGATGAGGGGCATCTTTTGGAAAACCTTGTTTACATTGCATTGAGAAACCATTTTCCTCAAATATGTTACTTTGAAGGAAAAGGAGAATGTGATTTTGTTGTGTTGGAAAACGGTGTTCCTTCGCAATTGTTTCAGGTATGTGCCGAACTAACCCCTGACAACCTGCATCGTGAAACATCAGGTCTGGAAGAGGCCATGCGAATGTTTTCCATTAATAATGGAATGATTATCACAGAAAACCAAACCGACACCATCCGAACTGACACCGGTATGATTGATGTTCTGCCATTTTGGAAATGGAGTGTTTGTGATTAACCGTCCCAAATCTGTCAACTTTTTCAGGGAAAGTCATACCTGTTGGAAAAATAATCTTGAAAAAATGTAAATTTTGCTTTCCAATAATCTTGAAAAGTTGTATTTTTGCAAATCCAATAATCTTGAAATGATGTGATGGCTTTTATGAAAAGAAAGATTTATAACAAGTTATTAGAGTGGAAAGAACAATGGAACGGGGCGACGGCTGTGTTGATAGAAGGGGCTCGCCGAGTAGGCAAAAGTTTCATTGTGGAGGAGTTTGCACGCAATGAGTATGATTCGTATCTGCTCATCGACTTCAACAAAGCCGACAAGGTGATATGGACTTGGTTCGACAATTTGCTGGAAGATCTCGACACCCTGCTGATGAACCTTCAGATCCACTATGGGAAACGGCTCACGCCGGGCAAGTCGGTCATTGTGTTCGATGAGGTGCAGTTGTGTCCACGAGCCCGAGCAGCAATCAAATACCTTGTGGCCGACGGACGTTTCCACTATATTGAAACCGGCTCGTTGGTAAGTATAAAAAAGAATGTCCAGAATATTGTCATACCTTCCGAAGAGGAATCAATGCCGATGTATCCTATGGATTTTGAGGAGTTCCTGTGGGCGTTGGGCAACGAAATGCTGATGCCGTTTATCAGCATGTGCTACAAAAAGCGCCAACCCCTCGGCGCGCTTCACCGCAAGGCCCTTGAGTATTTCCGCACATATATGATAGTTGGAGGGATGCCACAGGCGGTACAAGCTTTTGTCGATTACAAAGATTTCGACAAGGTGGATCAAATGAAACGGAGTGTGTTGCAAGTTTATGTAAACGATATTTCGAAATATGCGGCCGGTGTTGAGCATAAGGTGAAAAGCATTTTCGAGCAGATTCCGGCACAACTGCAACGCCACGAGAAAAAATTCCGGTTGTCGGCTTTGGAGCCGGGAGCCGCCTACCGCGACTACGACGACGCCTTTTTCTGGCTCTCCGATGCCGGCATAGTGAACATCTGCTATAATTGCACCGCTCCCAATGTGGGCCTGCGTCTGAATATGGAACGTAACACCCTGAAGTGTTATATGGCCGACACGGGGCTGCTTATCAGCCATGCTTTCGACGAACACGGACGCACCCCTGTGGAGCTGTACCAAAAGTTGATACTCAATAAATTGGAGGTAAACGAGGGGATGATTGTGGAAAACATTGTTGCCCAGATGCTTGCCGCCAATGGGCATAAACTATATTTCTACAGCAATTCCAGCCGCGGGAATGCCAGCGAACGTATGGAGATTGATTTTTTGACTGCGAAAAGCAAACTTACATCGCGTCACAACATCACACCCATCGAGGTGAAATCGTCACAACGCTACACGCTGTCCTCGTTGCGGAAATGTATGGACAAATTCGGGCCGTATCTCACAACCCCGATAGTGCTGCACGGTGCCGACCTGAAAGAGGAAAACGGGATTCTTTTCCTCCCGCTGTATATGACTCCGTTGATTATATAGGAGTGCATTTTGGAAATGGAGCAGGGGTAATTGTAAAAAGTTCCCTTGACCACAATATTCCCACTTTTTCCCCGTTAATAAGAAAGTTTAAAGAATAAAAATATCATGATCATAAGAAGCAAAGCGCCGTTGCGTTTGGGACTGGCCGGTGGGGGCACCGACGTTTCACCGTACTCCGACCTGTACGGGGGCGCAATCCTGAACGCCACCATCAACATGTTCGCATACACCACGCTGGAGCCCACTGACGACGGCAAAATGGTTTTCGAGTCGCCTGACCGCAAGCTGCGGGAGGAATATGACAGCGCGGAATGCGTGGACACAGATGGTTTTTTCGTGCTGCACAAGGGGGTCTATAACCGCATTGTGCGGCAGTTCACCCACCAGCCGCTCTCGTTCCGAATCGCCTCCTACGTGGATGTGCCGCCCGGTTCCGGATTGGGAACATCCTCTACATTGGTTGTGAGTATTTTGGGTGCGTTTGTGGAGTGGCTCAAGCTGCCGTTGGGCGAATATGACATAGCGCGGCTTGCCTACGAGATAGAGCGTGTCGATTTGGGCATGAGCGGCGGCAAGCAGGACCAGTACGCCGCCACCTTCGGGGGCTTCAATTTCATGGAGTTCAACAAGGAGAATGTGATTGTCAATCCGCTGCGCATCCGCAACCGCTACGCGGACGAGCTGGCGCACAATCTGGTGCTGTACTATACCGACACCAGCCATGTGTCGGCGGAAATCATCGAGGAGCAGCAGAAGAATGTGAGGGCAAAAAACAGCCAGTCCATCGAGGCGATGCACAAGCTGAAGGAGCAGGCGGTCCAGATGAAGGAGGCTCTGCTCCGTGGCAACATTGACCGGATAGGGGAGATCCTCGACTTCGGATGGAGGTACAAGAAGCAGATGGCCAGCAGCATCACAAATCCGCGTATCGACGGAATCTACAACGCCGCGAAGGAGGCAGGTGCCTCAGGCGGCAAAATCTCCGGCGCGGGCGGCGGCGGCTTCATGTTCTTCTATTGCCCGGGCGTGACCCGTTATGCTGTTGTTGAGGCGTTGCAGCGGTTCGGCGGCAAAGCCAAGCGTTATGAATTTGTAAATGAGGGGTTGAAGACATGGACAATGTAAGATTGTTTTTGCTGTTGCTGACAGTTTCCGTTGGTGGCCTGCAGGCGCAGGGCGAATGGAATTACGACGGACGTTTCATAGACGGTAACGGACGCCATGCGCTGGTGGCCCGCAGTACAAATCCTGACCAGTGGAAAGGGGAGGATTATTTCCGCTCCGACCTGCTGCTGCTGAATGTGAAGAACGGCAGGGAGGTTTTGGTGGCCGGCAGCCCCTCGTTCTATTGGGGCGCACTTTTTACCGATGCGAAGCATTTCATATATACGGAGGGTAACCATGTGTACAAAAGGCATGTGCGTGCAGGAGCAAAGCCGCAGCGCCTCTACACGCTGCGTGACACCACTCAGATGATGTTCCTCGACATGGTGCGCTATGGCGAAGAGGTCTACCTTGTAATCGCCGACTATTCGGTGAAAAAGCTTGAGAACCCTCGCTGGCCGGAGGACGATGACAGCTACAGCAGCCGGATGCGGATTGTCGAGCTGTACACCGGCACGGAGATAGCCACATTCTCCTTCCCGTATACCGGTTCGCCGCGCTACCGCTGCCACCAGCGGGAGGACGGATGGATGTTCTCGGTGATGGACACGCTGTTTGTAATGGATGCGCCGCGCCATCTGCAGCATGCCGTTTCGCTGTTCCCGACGGCAGCCCCAGCAGGCTTTGAAAACGAATGCTATTCGGTCCGCACCGACGCCGCGCAGCCTAAAAGGATACGGATTATTTCCAAATAAATATTTACAGGCTCACTGTATCTCGTTCTCATCTATCAGATGGTTGATGAGCGCGTAGAGTGTGAGGCCGGAGAGTGTCTTTATGCCTGTCTTGTGTGAGATGTTCTTCCGGTGGGTGATCACTGTGTGTACCGAAAGGTGCAGCATGTCAGCCACCTGCTTGTTTGTATAGCCTTTTGAAATGGCTTTCAGCACCTCCTTCTCCCGCATGGAGAGCTCGCTGCCGGCGGGAGTCCCCTCCGTTTCGTGTGAAATGGCCTCCAGCGCGTTTTTAAGCTTGGTTGAGATACGAGCCGGATTGTCCTCAAGGTCCAGCACCGTATGGAACTGTGCCAGCACGCTCTGTTCGCAGTAGAAGGTCTGCATGGCCGCAAGCAGCAGGTTCGGATACTCCTGGAAAATGTGGCGCAGCTTCAGCCGCTGGGAAAAATCAATCAGCATCGGGTTCAGAACCACTATGTCGGGGTTCAGCGCGGGCAGACGCTCCAAGGCGCTCTCCAATGTGGGGAGTGTGGCAATGACACGGTATTCCGTCTCCTCAAACAGGCTTTTAAGCCCTTCGGCCACCACGGGGGAATGCTCCACAATGAGCACTTTATTCTGTCTGGCCATGATTCCCCCTTTCCTTCATGTTGGCATAGTGGACCAGCAGGTGGTCCTCAAGTTGCGAATGCCGGTTGATGTCCTCTGTCAGGTGGTAGATGTCCATGGTGATGGAGATGCGCTCCTGCGGGGATGATTCCGCAGGCAGATATTTTAGCAGGATGCTTACCAGGTCCTGAAGCTTCTCCTCAATGTTGGAGTGGTTGCTCTCAAACTCCCGTATGCGGAACGTAGCCCCCTGTTTTCCTTCCATCAGCACGCGGATATAGGGGAAAACGGTTTTCTCCTCATATTCGAAATGGGCAATCACCTCGTTTCGGTATTCCTCATAGAACTGCTTCAGCAGCCTCCCTTGCGGTGCTGTGCATTGTTCCGCAATGTGCTTAAGATGAAGTGCGATGTGCGGGAGCCGCTCCTCAAGGTAATAGCGGTGCGAGTCGGAGAGGAAAAGCAGCAGGTCGCCCATGTCGGTCCGTTCCGCCTCTTCGCGGCTGATTTTGTACCCTTTGATGGAGTAGACCTTGCATATCAGCAGGAAAAGGTTTGCGGAAAGGTTTTGTTCCGCACAGATTTCCTCCACGGTCTTTTCCCCGAATCCCAACGGGATGTGGAATCGCGATAAAAGAAGTATCAGTTCCGGGTTGAAATTCAGCAGATCGGAGAACTTCATGGAGGGGTTTAACTGTATGTTGTTCATAAATATATGTTTTTCAATATTATTGGAGACCGATGCGGCTTCCGTTTGCAAGTTGCAAATATAGTCAAAAAATGCCAACCCCCGCATGACCGGAAATGGGGGATTATCGTTTTTCCATCCCCATTTGTGGGGATAAAATGCCGGTTGCGGTCTGGACGGCTGCCTTTTCTTTTTGTTGGTTAGTCCCAGCCGCATTTTTCATCATATTAGGGGAGGGGATTTCCAATTGGGTTCCGCTACTTTTGCAACTGTCACGGAAGCGTGACGGATTGCAATTGAATTAACTTATGTTTAACTTAAACTTTTTTGGAAATGAAAACTTTAAGAATTATGTTCGTGGGACTGCTGGTGGCCGGAGCGGCCATGATGACAGGCTGTAAAAAAGACAAACCTGCCGAAGAGGTGGAGGGAAGTTATAAGGGCACGCTTGTGATGAGCGTCTCCGGTAAGGAGCAGGGGCGGCAGGAGGCCACCATGACCCTGAAGGCGGAGAATGAGGAGAAGGCGACCCTTGTCATACCCGCGATGGGCGAAGGCAGGATGAGCGCCCCTGAAATCACTGTCAACGGAATCCAGGTAACAAAGAACACGGACAAGAACTACACATTGGAGGAGACTCAGGTCGAATTCAAATCCGGCGAAACAACTTGGAAAGGCTCGCTTAAAGGTGAGGTAAAGGACAAGAAATTGGGGCTTGAGTACCAGCTGACGCCCGGTTCCATGCCGATGTCCATCCAGTTTGTGTTTAACATGTAATAAAAGATGAAGAAAAGAGCCTGCCTGTTTGCGCTGTTGCCGCTGTTTGTGCTGTGCTGCTGCGGCTGCGAAGGGATTTTCGGCGGCATTTATGACAAGCCTGTCCGCAGTTCGGAATATGGATTCATCGAAATCAACGATGACAACAGCGGCACCATCCATATCGATGCCACCAGCTATGCACGCTGGACATACATCCGCCTGAAAGGCAAGAAAACCGACACCTCCAATGTGCTGAAGGGGGAGGTTGAACCGGCTGAATGGGACTTTGCCCTGCACCGCTATGATGTGCGGACAAACGGAGGCTCAGCTTTTGAAACAGAATGTGTGTCATTGGAGCAGTTGCGGGAGCAGGGCGTTCCCGCAACCGCCCTTTTCATTCCGGACACGCTCTCCCGCGTGGCCATAGACATGTCAGGCATGATGGACGGGAATATCCTCTATGACACCTGCCTGCTGAATCCGGTACTTTCGCGCTGGATGGATGTCAACACATCCACCATGCCGCCCGTCTATACCATGAGTGGGCGGCCCTATATACTGCGGCTGGCCGACGGCAGCCGTGCCGCACTCCATTTTCCCGGCTTCACCGACGCCTCGGGAGCCAAGGGCTACATCACCATCCGGTACATCTATCCTTTCTGACGGCGATGAATACTTATACATGCAGTGCGGCACCGTTCAGATGCCGCATTGTATGCTTTTTCAGTCTTTCACAAATTTATTGTTCTTGTTTTCATCTTTTCCTAATTTTCAAAATGAATGCTTTCTTCGCTTCTGATAAGAATATACGGTACGACAAAATCCGGCCCTGTATCGCCGAATCCTTTACCGGGTATGATCGCATACGGGCATTCATCCCATGTCACCCATATTCTGAAGATATCCCTGACATAGATCTTTTTCCCTTTATTGCCATTTATTTTATCATGAATAGCCTGTTCCGTACTGTCAGGCAACTTGCGGAAATCTGTATCCCCGACATATAGAAACACAAACGGCACTTGGTCGGACGGTGTGGAACCATCTGTCACCTTGTATAGTGGATTAAGATAATATTTACAGATTGTATCCGTAACATATCCGGCCACCATCAGTGTATCATACTCCGACAGCGGCAGTTTGAAACGGTCTCCGTACTCACATGACTTCCAATGCCCCAAACGGTAAAACAGCGTTCTCACACTGTTATAATCCTTGGATGAAATCTGCGGAAGGTTCATTTGGGTAACGCCTTTATTGTAGCCATCGCAATCAGTCTCCCCGTATCCTTTTTTTTCTTCTTTTTTTTCTTTACAGGAATTGAAAAATAAGAGAATTATTGCAAAAAAGTAAAACATTTTTTTCATCTTCCTACTCCTTTCCCTCTTTCAGTTCGTCAATCTTGTCGCCGAACAGCAGGATGCCGTTACCGTTCATGTCATTCCCAATAATGGGGGCTTCCGGGTCATTCATTATTTTTAAATATTTGATTATAAATTTTGAATATTAATGACAAACAGATAATGTTAAAAAAATCGTGCAAAAATACAAATTATTCCAATACCTTTTTCAATTTCACAGGAAAAATGTAGGTACGTGGCGTGCCGCGTCCCTACATGCGCAAATGTGTCCTTACTTTTTTCCGCATGGGCGGCGTTTTCTTTTGGTTAGTCCCAGCCGTATTTTTCATCATTTTAGGGGAGGGGCTTTCTCCTCGCATTCCGCTACTTTTGCAACCGTCACGGAAGCGTGGCGGGATATAAGTGACAGACCTGAAAATATAGGGATTATTACTAATGAATTTCTGACGGCGATGGGGGCTTTGTTGAAATATCGGTTTGTTTTTCTGCTTTTGGCGGCATTCGGCCTTGCGGGGGCGGATGTTTTTGCGCAGACGGGACACTTTATCCGTGGCGTGGTGAAGGATTCCTCCACCGGCCAGCCTTTGGTTGGTGTCAGCGTAAGTGTGGAGGGGACAAGGTATGGCGCCGTGACGGATGGGAACGGGCTGTTCAGGGTGACTCTGCCCTCCGCCGGTACCTATTCGATTGTCTTTTCCCATATCGGTTATGAAAAGGAGTTGCGCAGGGTGACAACGGATAATGCCAGATTGGTTTACGTCGGCATGAAGGCGGATGTCCGCGCTTTGTCCCCGATGGTGGTGACCGGCACGCGCACGCCGAAATTGTTGAAGGATGCGCCGGTGGTCACGCGGCTGATCGGTGAAGATGACATCCGGACGCTTGACCTGCCGGATGTGCAGGATGTGCTGCAGGCGGAGCTGCCCGGCATCGAGTTCAGCTATTCCATGAACCAGCAGGTCGGGCTGAACATGTCGGGGTTCGGGGGAAAATCCGTGCTTTTTCTGGTGGATGGGGAGCGTCTGGCGGGGGAGACGCTCGACAATGTGGACTACAGCCGTCTGAACATGGACAATGTCTCCCGAATTGAAATTGTGAAGGGTGCGGCCTCATCCCTTTACGGCTCCAACGCGGTGGGCGGCGTGGTGAACATCATCAGCCGCGAGAATGACGACAAATGGAGCTGTCAGGCCAACCTCCGTTACGGCACGCATAACGACAGGCGTTTCGGAGGCTCGCTCGGATTCAGGGCGGGAGCTTTCAACAATATGGCCAACCTCCAGTATGCCGCCTGCGATGCCATACAGTTGGCCAACGCTGGCGACTACAGCCAAATTTACGCAAACCATTCGCTTAATGTGAAGGAGCGTATGACCTATACCATGAAAAAAATGAAGCTGACGGGCCGCGCCGGATACTTTTTCCGCGCCCGTGAGGCGGAAAGCTATGCGACGGAGCGTTACCGCGACTACACCGGAGGCTTGAAGGCCAATTGGTCTCCTGACTCGGCAAATGATTTGGAGCTGGCCTATTCCTTCGACCAGTACGACAAAAGCGACTACACCATGAAGGAGGGTCTGGACATCAGGGACTACAGCAATGTGCAGCATTCGCTGAGAACCATTTTCAACCATACCTTCCGTGGAAAGCACATCCTTACCGCAGGCGGGGACTACCTTTATGACTATCTGATGAGCTACCAGTTTGCACAGGATGGGGCGCACCTGCAGCATACGGCGGACGGGTTCCTCCAGTTTGACTGGAATCCCACTCGGCGGTTCAACATGGTTTCGGCCCTGCGTTACGACAACTATTCCGAAGCGGACGTGCGGCACCTCTCCCCGAAGCTTGCGCTGATGTACAAATGGGGGGACTTCTCCCTTCGCGCCTCCTATGCGGACGGCTTCCGCGCACCGACGCTCAAGGAGATGTACATGCAGTTCGACATGGCCAGCATCTTCACCATCTACGGCAATCCCGGCCTGAAGGCGGAGACCAGCCGCAATTTCAGCATGGCCGGCGAATTCACCCGTGGCTCATACAACGTAACGGTGACGGCCTTTTACAATCATGTGGCAAACCGCATCACCACTGCGTGGAACCGTGCGCTGGAGGGGATGCAGTATGTGAACATGTCGCCGCTATGGATTTCCGGCACAGATGCCAATTTCTCCGCCAGATGGAAGAACGGGCTGGGCACCAAACTCTCCTATGTGTTCACCAATGAACAGATCCCAAAGGGGGAACCGGAGTTCTCCGCCACACGTCCGCACACGGCCACCGCACAACTCACATACGTGAAAAAGTGGCGGCGTTACGGCTTCAACGTTGCGTTGTCAGGGCGTTTGCTCTCTGCGGTTACCTGCGACGAATACCTCTCGCTCACCAACTTCGAGGAGACGAAAAAGGTCACCTATCCTGGCTACAGCATCTGGAAACTCACCTTCGGGCAGCATTTCCGCAAGGCGTTCCACCTGACAATCTCCGTCGACAACCTGTTCAACTATGTGCCGGACTATTATTACAGCAATTCGCCCTTCACGACAGGAACCACCTGCTCCGTCGCGTTTTCGGTGGATTTCGGGAAGATAGGAAAATAACACACCACCTGAAAACATGGTAAATTTTTTTTCCGCCACGGGCGGCATTCCGTATTATGATTTTGATTATTTTTGCAAATCCATTCCGCGGGAACGGAATGGATTTGTACAGCCGTCATATCATGGCGGCTATCAGTAGAGACGCGGCGCGCCACGTCTCTACACAAAACGGAAATAATAACATTAACCATTAAAATTTAACAAAATGAACAAAATGAACGAC
>DBYD01000029.1:5384-75210 GCA_002309855.1 Bacteroidales bacterium UBA1195 | reverse complement strand
CTGAATTTCTCGAACAGTGTCGACGGTTTCCTGATCAACGCGACCCGCAACCTGGTATACTGCGACAGTACCGGAACACGCTACCCGCTCTACATGACCACCGCCAACAGCGTGGCCACCCGCGGCGTGCGTGCCTACAACAACCTCTACTCCGCCACCAACGTGGCCTACATCAGCAGCAACTTGGCCTCCGTGGCAGCCCTTCAGTCCGCCACCAGCCAGGATGCCAACACCATCAGCGTGATGCCAATCTTCAACGACATCACAAAAGACCTGGTTCCGGCCAACGACACTGCCTTCCGCTGCCCTGCAAACGCCTCCATAGCCCTCACTGACATCAACGGAAATGCCAGAAGCAGAACCACGCTCATGGGCGCGTATCACCGTGTCAACTCCGGCGGCACACCCGCCATCGATGCCGAACTGGCCGGTTTCTACAAGGAGAAGAGCATCTATGCAGGCAAGTTCCCGGTGTACGTTATTGTTAGGAACAACGGCACCGACGACATCAAGCAGGCAAACATCAGCTGCACCATCAACGGCATTTCCCAGACCGCGCTCTACTACCAGCCGGCAAAACCGCTGGCTTCGATGCAGTCCGACACAGTGGAGATCGGCAAATACAACTTCCCGCTCGGCAGCTGCACGCTGACCGCCTGGATAGACCTGACCGGCGACGCCAGCCACAGCAACGACACCATTTCCACAAAACTGAACGTGATCGCCAAGGAGGATGTGGCGCTGCTCGATTTCGCCAACACCACCCTCAACGGCGGACAGCAGAGCAACATCTATGTGACCATGTACAACAATGGTCTCGACACCCTGAAATCGGTGGAAGTTCACTGGAAATCCGCCAATGTGCTGCAGACGACCTACTACTGGAAGGGTGCCCTGGCCGCCGGTGACAGCACCGTGGTCTGCATCGGCAACACCACCCCGGCAGCACGTCGCTTCATCGCCCTTGTCGCCTGGACTGAGAATCCGAACAGCCTCATCGACGGGAACCTGCACAACGACACAATCGAGACAAAACTCTTCTCCTGCAACGGACCTCTCTCCGGCACGCTCACAGTCGCCTCGTCAGGTGGTGCAAGGACACTCTTCAACACCATCGAGGAGGCGGTGCAGGCACTGAACACCTGCGGCGTCAACGGAGCGGTCATACTTTCCATCGGCATGCCTCTGACCCTTAACCAGCTGATATTGTCTGACAGCGTCCCTGGCAGCAGCAGTGTGAACACCATCTCCTTAACACCGGATGCCGGCCTGACCGTCACCATCAACTATGGCAGTTACGGCCCGTCCCTGATTTTGGACAATACCAAGCACTGGATTTTCAGCAATTTCTCCATTGGTGACAGCGTGAGGGGACTGACCGGCATACAGATGAAGGGCACCAACAGGGACATCGCCTTCTACAACTGCTCAATCCACGCCAGCCAAAGCGCAACTAAGAACGAGTCAAACGCCATTGAGTTCATCAACCCGCAGAAGAGCAAGGACTATCCGCAGCAGATTTCCTTCATGCAGTGCCGCATCACCGGAGGATTCGCCAACTTCTACCTCTCCAACACCGCAGGTGACCCGTCACAGATGGACAAGGCCTCCATCAACATCGAGACCAGCACGCTCTGCAAGGCTTTCGCCTATGGCATTTACAGCGAAGGCTTGGGCGCAATCAAAAAGCTGTGCGGAAACACCATCACCAACCGTTCCGTCTGCAAGGACTACACCGCCGTTCATTCTGAAAACTACGCGGTATGGGACAAGATAGAACAGAACCGTATCCATATCAGCAACGACGGCGCAGCCTACGGATTCTACCTCATCAAGGGCAACCAGGATGCCAACTATACAAAGCGCACCGCCTACATGACCAACAATGAAGTAAAGATTATCGGAAACGGCAGCACCCAGTGCGGAATCTACCAGAACGAGCCCAACGGCAACTGGGAAATCCACCACAACAGCATCTACGTGCAGGCCAACTCCAAGGGTGCCAACGCCAACGGAATGGAGCTGTACAATTCCAACAGCAAGTGCAAAGTCAACGTCTCGCGCAATCTGATCTACGCGGATGCCTCCATCTGCTACCCGCTCGTAATCGGCACCGCCTCCTGCGCAGGCGCCACCTACGGGGTGAGGGAATGGAACAACCTCTATTCCAAGAGCAATGTGGCCTATATCGGCAGTGCGATAACAACCATCGCCCAACTGCAGTCATTGACCATGCAGGATGCCAACAGCCAGCAGACACTGCCAGCCTACACCAACCTTACAAAAGACCTGCAGCTCACCAGCTACTTCCAGTTCCGCTCCCCAGCCATCCTGACAATGGTCGGCAAGGACATCAACAACAAGGCAAGGATCAAGCTGACCCCGATGGGCTGCTACTCCATCGACATGTATGAACTGGCCAACCTCAAATTCAAGGAGGTGATTTCGCCCAAGGCTGTAAACGACGCAGTATGCTACAGCAGCAGCGTCCCTGTTACGATTGAGTTGGAGAACAGTGGCATGAAATCGGTCAGCTATGACACCGCCAACCTGAAGATCAGCGTTGACATCAGCGGAGCGGCCACATTACACTTCGACACCACATTCCAGAAGGGCGGTCTTAAGGGAACATCCAGCGAAATCATCACGCTGGGCAGCTTCCAGACAACCACCGACGGTGTTTACAATGTAAAACTGACCCTGCAGTGCAAGGCCGACGACACCACAAGCGACAACGAGTCCAACATCACCTATAAGGTTTACCGTATAGGACTGCCCTATGACGTTGACTTCACCTCCGCACCGAAAGAGATGGTGACCCGCACTGTCAGCGGCGACGCCCAATGGACCATGTTCGGCAACGGCAACCCTGCCCCTGTCTACGGAAAAGGCATCATGATGCTTGGCAGCGGAAGCAACAAGGGCAGTGTGGCCCACGCCACCTTCAACGGCATCCACATAGACGGCTACACCCAGCCAAAACTGACATTCTGGTATGCTCACACCAACGGCAAGAACCAGGGAGACTCCCTGATTGTTAAAGTCTCCACGGACGGTGGCGCGACATTCACTGTTCTGTGCAGGCTGGCCGCCGCAGGCAACACTGCAGGCTGGAAGGAATACAGTTATGACCTGAGCAAGTTTGCAACCGCTCCGTGCCTCTCCATTGTATTTGAAGGCATCACCGGCGGTATCGCCCAGCAGATCGACCGCATCAGGCTCTCAGCCCTGCAGGATGCAGCCATCTCGATGCTGCCAGTCGACATTTCCAAATACGATGCCTGCAGCAACAATCCTGTCGCTGTCAAAGCTATTATTACGAACCAGACCAAACAGCCTCTGACACTGACAAAAGACACTTTGCATCTGCAAGTGGGCGGAGCTGTCAACCAGCAGGCCATCTATATTTATAATAAGGTACTGGCAGGCGAGGCAAGCGACACCATCACCATCGGAAGCTTTGTGCCTTCTGCTGATGGAGCCTATAATCTGCAACTCTCGATGCAATCTCAGGACGATGTGGCCGCCAACGATACCATCCGCACCTCCTTACAGATTATGAGAGATCTCAGTTTGAACAGCCTCACCGGCCTGAACAGTTCGACCGCATACACCTCCGGCACGGCTCTTGCTGTCAATGCCACCGTCACCAATAACGGTACCATGCAGATGAGCCGCTACTACACGCAGTTGAAAGTAAACGGAACCGTTGTGCTCAAAGATACTGTTACAGCCGTTTTGAATCCCGGTGACTCCGACACCCACGTGCTGCGCTTTGCTGCGCCTTTTGCCAGCAAGACCAATCCCAATTTCACGGTTGAAGTAACCGCCACCTCCGGCTGCGATGCAGACCATACAAACGACACCATGCGAGTGAACGGACTGGTTGAGGTTCCCGACACCACCGACATACAGGTGCTGGACATCACAACCACCTCACCTGCTGATGGCAACACCAAGATTTCGCCGAAGGTAAGCATTACCAACAAAGGCAATTGCACCGCTGCCCAAGTCAAACTGTATTTGGCTGTAATTGACAGGAACAACCAGGTGATTGAAACAATCAGCGAGACCGTGAGCGGACTGACCGCCGGTGAAAACCGGAACGTGCAGTTCACCCAAACCTACACAGTGCCCAACTACGATGGCAAATACATCCTCAAGGCATATGTTGGGGCTGTGGCTGAAGATCCTTTGCGCAGCAACGACACTTTGCAAAAAGCATTCGACTGTGTTGAAAAGGTTGGCATACACAATGTGAAAGAGCTTGTCTGGAGCCTGGGACAGAACATCCCGAACCCTGCCACGGAGGTGACCGCCATACCGTTCACCCTGCCGCAGTCCGGCCAGGTGCGCATCAGCGTGATGACCGCCAACGGACAGATTGTCCACCGTCAGGAGATTCAGGGTGAGGCCGGAGCCAACAGCCTTGAACTGAACACCGCCGACTGGGCAGCAGGTATCTATTATTACACCATGGAATACTGCGGACAACGGATCACACGCAAAATGAATATCCGTTAATAATCACAATTTGTATAGACGGTGCATGCACCGTCTATACGTTATTAAAAATGACCCATCGGAATTTCCGGTGGGTCATTTTTTTGGCGTTTGGAAAACAGTAATACGTTTTTGTATAGGGACGTAGCGCACCACGTCTCTACATACGGTTGCCGATGGCCTTATTGATCAAATCTTCGGGCAGTCCCAGCGCATTCAGTCTTTTCATGATTTCCAGTTTTGTTTGTTCGATACCTTTCTCCAACCCTGCTTTTTCTCCTTCCGCAAGACCTTCTGCACGGCCTTCCGCGAGACCTTCCGCACGGCCTTCCGCACGGCCTTCCGCGAGACCTTTTGCACGGCCTTCCGCGAGACCTTCTGCGAGACCTTCTGCGTGGCCTTCTGCATGGCCTTTTGCAAGACCTTTTGCAAGGCCTCTTTCCTCGGCATTTTTTCCGAAGGCGTTTTCCAGTCTCACTGCGTCCCAAAAGTAATCGTATGCAGCAAGTTCGTCGTCATTGAAGGCGGATTCCCGCAACTGGATGATTGCCTCCTTAACATCGGCATTTGAAGTCAGTTCCTCAGGGACGCGCTGCGTGGATTCGTTAATCTCCGTCATGAATCGCAGCCATAATTCCTGCATCTTCTTGACATGGCTGTCGCCCGGCTTGAATTTCGGCAACTCCACGAACACCAGCTGCAAGCCTTCTATCACCTTGTCCGTATCCTTGATGTTAACCACCTTGTAATGATGATAATAGTCCGGTGTGTCCGGTTCAAACACCTCATTGACCAGATTGAGGGACCAGACCGGCTGGAATAGCTGGTAGTTGTCCCCCATGTCGGCTTGACGGACGTAGGCCTTTGCCGCATTGAAGAAAACCCGGGTCTTGAATTCCGGAGCCCAGTGTATCTGCATCTCCACCAAAAACTGGCGGCCCTGCGCATCCTTGCAGCGCACATCAACTATGCTGTACTTGCGCAACGGTGTCTGCGGAATCAGTTCCGGCGTCAGGTATTCAATACTGCTAATCTGTTCCTTCTCCGAGAGAGGGAGCAGTGCATTCAGAAAACTGATCATCAAATGCTTGTGTTCTCCGAACACTTTCTTGAAGGTCAGGTCGGCTTTGGGGTTCAGATACATCCTTTTCTTGTTTTTTTCTTCATTTTTGGAATTCTTTTTTCTTTTGTTTCTTTCAGTTGATTCCATTTTTTTTATTTTAGGGTTGTGAAAAAATGAATGAACGTTTCCGTAAAAACGGATTTGCAAAAATACAACATTTTGCAATACGGATTGCGGAATGTGGGTAAAAAAAAATGTCCTGTATTTCTGAACCAAAGGAAAAAGCATTTAATTTTTTTTGTAAATTTGCAACATGAATATTCACAGTAAAAAAATTATTAATTTATTTATTATGAGGTCATTATCTATTTTTTCAAAAAGATTGTCCATCGTTTTGCTCTCCCTGTTCCTCCCTTTGGCGGGGGCATGGGCGCAAAAGACCATCATTATCGGCAGTTCCAACAAGGCTGACCTGCCCTTCTCCTCATTCGACTCGCTGCTGACGGAAATTGCAGCCGGAAAAATGACAGGACAAATCACAATCGCCTTTGAAACAGGCACCTATACATTCACAAAGGCACTGAATGTAAATACTGCAAAATTCACATCCAAGGACCACCTGACCATAACATCGGTGGCGAAAGACCGCGACAGCGTGACATTCAGCTACAACACCTCCGCGGCACTTATCGGATTCATCCTGGTGAACAACACCAAGCACGTCACATTCAGCCATCTGAACATCCATAACAGCAGCACCTCCAACGGCCACACAATCTGCATAAACGGCCCGATGGAGGATGTGACCTTCTACCGCTGCAACATCAAACGTACAAGCGGCACAGCCTTCGCCACAAGCGGAAGCATGCAGACCCTCTCCACCAACCCTGTAAGCTCCACCTCGGTGAAGGACAACAATAACGGAGGCAATGGAGTGGACACCACCGTGAAATGGCTCCGCTTTATCGGCAACAACATTGACAACGGCTGCCGCAACGTCATACCCATGGCAACAACCCACCGTATGCAGGGGCTGGTCTTCAACGACAACACCATCTTCGACAACACCGCCGCCGGCATCATGATATACAGGGCGGACAGTGTGACCTGCAACCGTAACCATGTGATGGTGAAGGATAAGACCTCCTCCACATGGTCGCCAGGCATCCAGCTCTCGGCCATCACGGGCGACAGCGTCTACGGCAACTTCGTGTCGTTCATGAACCAGGGCGCGACCTACGGCGGAGCGGGCATCAATGTCTCCGGCGTGGTCAACAAGAGGACTGGCACCAACAAATCGGGGCGCATCCTGATTGCCAACAACGTCATACTCAGCTACGACAACAGTTCCTACGTAAAGAACAACTCCGGATCCATCAGCGTGCTCTCACTTTCCAAGGTGCAGGCCGATGTCTATTTCAACAGCGTCTATAATGCGCGCACCTCCTCCGCCCCGACAAACAGCAACAACAACAAGACAGTTTACGTCCTTGGTATCGGCGACACCTGCGACCTGCATCTGGTCGGCAACCAACTGATAGCATACGATGACAAGAACCAGCATGTGATGAACATTTCAGCGGCCACTGTCTCTGCAGGAAAAATTGTTTCCGAATACAACAACTTCTATTTCATGAACGGCGGAACCAACTACGCCTACCAGAGCGGCACCGCAGTCACCTCGTTGGCCAACCTGCTCACCCTCATCAACGACAAGGGCAGCATTTCGACCAACCCCGGCTTCGCCGACCCGACAGAGGGTCTTAACCTTGTCAACTACAAAGCCTTCACAATCGTCCCCAACCCCGGTGTGACAGATGACTATCAGGGCATCGCACGCGGAAAAATCACCACAATGGGCGCATACACCGTCGCCGCGCTGGACGCCGCACTGACCGATTTCGGCAAAACCGACTTCACAGCCAGCACCAGCGGCACCAGCGACCTCTACCTCACCATCATGAACGCCGGAATGGACACCCTCTACTCGGCCACCATCATGTGGGATGACGGCACACTGCAGAAGTTCCCCTGGAAAGGCAAACTGGCATTAGGTGAAAAAGACAGCGTGAAGGTTGGCACCTTCAAGACCGTGCTTGGCTCCACCTACCGCATCAAGGCATGGGTGACCGACCCGAACAGCGGCAAGGACGGCTTCAAGGGCAACGACACCCTCACCATGGAGAAATACATCTGCAAGGAGATACTTTCCGGCGACTACAAGATAGGGCCGAACCAGGATTTCCAGGACATGAACGAGGTCATACACGTTCTGACACAATGCGGCGTGAAGGCTCCGGTGCGGCTGCTTGTTGCGGCTGGAAATTACAGCGGAATCAGAATTATCGGCGAAATCCCCGGAGCGGACACCACCAACACCATCACCGTGATGCCGCAGAGCGGGGCCAAGGTCACCTTTGACGGCGGAGGCGCGGCGGCAGGCGTCACCCTGCAGAACACATCCAACTGGATTTTCAAGGGGGGTGAACTTCGGCAACACCTCCAACGGGCTATACGGCGTTCTGATGGAGGGTGCCAACAGCAACATCCTTTTCCAGGAGTGCGGCATCAACGCCTCCACAACCGCCACATCCACGTCAATGTCAGTATACTTCCACAACGCCAGCGGCAGCACCAATTATCCTGTCAATGTACGGTTTGTCAACAACAACATACGGGGCGGCGTGGCCAACATACACATGTACTACATGGCCGGAAGCACCACCAACATGCCGAACGCCTCCGTCACCATAACCGGCAACACCATGACCGACGCATACCAGTACGGAATATACAGCTATTATTACAGCCACTACACCAGCATTTCGCGCAACAGCATCACCAACCGCACTGGCAGCGGCACCTTCTACGGCATGTACCTGTACTACTACAATACGATTGACACTCTGGACGCCAACCGCATACATGCCAGCGCCACTTCCGGCTACGGAATCTACATGTACTATTATTCCAACTACGGCACCTACGGCGGAAAGAAGGGCAACATCACAAACAACGAGATAATGGTCTCCAACAGCGGCGCGGCCTACGGAATCTACATGTACTACCCCTACCAGAACTGGAATATCTTCAACAACAGCATCCGGTCCGAATCATCCACCAGCGCGGCCTACGCGGCCTACCTCTACACCACCAGCACCTCCTACAAAATCAGCTTCCAGAACAACATTGCCATGGCCAAGGGGTCAACCGCCTATCCGGTATATGTATCCAGCGCCACATACGTGAATCCGAGCTACATGATTTTCGACCATAACCTCTACTACGGCTGCAACACGGTCGACACCGCCACCAACGTCGGGTACGCAGGTGCGGCAAAGGTCACACTTGCTGACTGGCAGACGGCCACCACACAGGATTCCAACTCCTACAACAGTGCGCCGGGCTTCGTCAACATAAGCCAAAGCCTTGAGCTGGCCGACTACAGCGCATACCCCTGCCCGCGCATGGCCGAGGCTGCATACGACATCCTCAACACGCCGCGCGGCCCAATCGCCTCCGTCGGCTGCTACAGCCTTGAAATGTCCGACGACCTTGACCTCTCCCTCAAAAAGTTCATACAGCCGATGGATGCGGATGAGATAAAATGCTACGGTGATTTCGCCGATGTGGCGTTCAGCGTCCAGAACCTCGGACGGGTCGTCGCCGACTTCAGCCAGTCGCCGCTGCGCATCACCCTGATGGTCTCCGGCGCAGGCAACTTCCGCATGGACACCGTGATTGCGACCGGGCAACTGGCATCCGCTCTGACCGACACAATCAGTCTCGGCAGGATACCCACCATGGCCAGCGGCATCTACCATCTGAACATCATGCTCAACGACACCGCCGACCACCATCCTGGCAACGACACAATTTCGCTGGACTACAATGTGAGCCATGTGAACCTCCCCTACGATGTGGACTTCTCCACCGCCCCGACTGAGTTTGTCAGCATGAAACAGTCCGGCTCCGCCGAATGGGGCGTACAGCCTAAAGACACCGTCATCGCACCCGCATTCGGCACCGGTTACCTGGTGTTCAACGGCATGGGCAAACCGGGAAGCGTGGCCAACGCCGTGTTCAATTCGGTAAACATCTACCAGACCTCCAACCCGAAACTGACCTTCTGGTACGCCCACACCGACGAGGCGGTCCGCGACTTCCTCAGCGTTCAGGTCACGAACGACGAGGGTGCGACCTTCACTGAGCTGGGCAAGGTGTTCGCCTCAGACACCGGCGTATACTGGAAAAAATATGAATTCGACCTCAGCAAGTTCGCCAACGACAACTGCATCTGCATCGCACTGCAGGGCATGAGTTTCGGCGGCTGCAACCAGTACATCGACCGCATACGCATCACCGCCGACAAGGATATTGCGCTGCGTCTGCTCCTACCCGAGACCGACCAGCTCTCCGCCTGCCACCTGCAGGGACAGCCCCTGAAGGCAATTGTGGAGAACCTGAACCGCACCTCCGTATCTGTTTCCAATGACACAATACAGGTAAGTGTAACAGGAATCAGCAACCAGCAGTTCTCATATATTTACAACAAGACACTCGGCGGATTCGAGAGCGACACGCTGCTCATCACCGGACAGCTCGACCTCTCCGCAAACGGCGCATACTATTTCGAGGCCTGTATGCAGGCCATTGACGACAACACCACCAACGACACCATCCGCGACTCCAGCCTGATTATAATGCAGGACATCGCCATTGACAGTGTAATCGGATTAGATGACAAAATGTTCAAACTCTCCGGTGAGAGCGTCAATGTGACAGCGATTGCCCACAACAACGGCAACATCCCCGTGGACAAGGTGATTTTCCACATGGGCATTGACGGCAGCGAGGTGGTTGCCGACACCGTTAACAAATGGCTCTACCCTGGCGACACAATCATACACCCGATGAGCAGGGCCTTCACCGTGCCGGCCGTAAGCAAGGACCAGCCCTACTACTTCTTCGAGCTGAAGACGGAGCTGGGATGCGATGCAGATGAGAACAACGACGCTATCAACATAGTGGGGCAGGTTGAGATTCCGGACTCCATCGACATCCAGGTGCTGGAGATAACCACAACCGAAAAGGCTCTTGGCAAGACCAAGCTCTCGCCCACCGTGCGCGTGGCCAATATCGGCAACATGGAGGCGGAAAACGTGATTGTGCATGTGGATGTGGTTGACAACAGCGGGCAGGTGCTGGAGAGCATCAGCGAGAATATCAGCCACATGGCCGTCAACGAGACAAAGAACCACCAGTTCATCATGAACTACAAGGTGCCCAACTATACCGGCAAATACACATTGAAGGCATTCGTCGAGGCCTTTACGGGCGACACAATCCGCAGCAACGACACACTCGCCAAACAGTTCAGCTGCTATCGCGACAGCGTCGGCATCCGCGACGCGGAGCGTCTTGACTGGAGCCTCGGACAGAACATTCCGAACCCGGCGGGCGATGGAGCAGTAATCCCGTTCCGCCTGCCGCAGGCAGGCCAGGTGCGCATCAGCATCATGGCAGCCAATGGGCAGGTGATATTCCGTCAGGAGAGCGAGGCCGAAGCGGGCAGCAACCGCATCGAGGTCGATGCCTCCGACTGGGCCGCCGGTGTCTATTATTACACAATGGAATACCGCGGACAACGCATCACGCGCAAAATGAATATCACGCGATAAATTAATTGTACAATTGATGTATGCCAATGGGCGGGATTACCCGCCCATTTTTTTTGCAAAAAAAGGCGGATGGTATGCAAAATGTTGTTATTTTTGCAACATGAACCAGTCAATGGCACATACACCTCACAAACAGTCCGTCAGGAACGCCACAAAGCGGGGAAAAACCTCCCCGAAGCCCTCCTTGCTGCTCCTGACCGCAACACTGATTGCGACCGGTCTGACCTTTTCCGCCATAAGATTCGCCGACAAACTGTCCGGCTTGAAACGTGTTGACGAAATCATCATCCACTGCACAGCCACGCCACGGGACACGGTGGTCACCATTGACGACATAGAGCAATGGCACCTCAAGCGCGGATTTACCGGTATCGGCTACCACTATGTGATATATCTGGACGGAACGGTGCATCCGGGACGGCCCGCCAACCATGTCGGTGCACATTGCCTCGGACATAACACCCACAGCATCGGCGTATGCTACGTCGGCGGCCTTGATGCCGAAGGCAACCCGATTGACACACGCACACAGGCACAGAAGGATTCCCTGCTTTTCCTGCTGAAAACCCTGAAGGAAAAACATCCCCGCGCAAAAATATACGGACACAACTGCTTCTCGGAAAAGCAATGCCCCTGCTTTGATGCGGAAAAGGAATATCAGGGGTTATAGCATCCTTTTTCGCCCCATAAATACAGTTTTTTTTCTTACCACAAACTGTATTACAAAAAAATGATTATATTTGCGCATTCTTTCTAATTATTTTGCTTCATTAAAACAATTTGATTATGAGAACTTTCTCATCTATTTCATCAGTACTTGCAGGAATCCTGCTACTCTGTTTCCTACCATTTCAGGGAATCAGGGCCCAACAGACACTCATTATCGGCAACTCGTCAAAGGCTCAGTATAACCTGACCCAGTTTGACTCCCTGCTGACCGAAATCGCGGCGGGGAACCTGTCGGGACAAATAGTGATGGCCTTTGAACCGGGCACCTATGCACTCACAAAGGCATTGGTTGTCAATTCGGCCAAGTTCACCGCAAAGGACCACCTGACAATAACCTCCGTGGACAGGAACCGAGACAGCGTGACCTTCACCTATAACGGCAGCATCGCCGCAGTGCAGCTGAACAACACCAAAAACGTGACCTTCAGCCACATCACAATAAGCAGCACCAAAACCAGCGCATGCCATGCGGTCGGCACCAACGGCCCGGTGGAGAACGTGCTCTTCTACAAGTGCACAATAGCCGTACCAGGCACCGCCACCAGCGGCAACTGCTGCCCCATCGGCACCGCCTCCACCACCGCCGCCACCGACAAGGGGAGCATCACCGCAACGGTGAACGGCCTCGCCTTTGTAGGCAACATCATCACGGGCGGCTGCCGCGGAATATGGCTGAACGGATCCGCCACCAACCACCTGACCAACATCCGTATCGACAGCAACGAAATCCTCAACAGCTACGATGTGGACGCGAACATAAACTATTGCGACACCGTGTCGTTCGCACACAACATTGACATCCCGAGGCCGGGCATCAACGGCAACCACTACGGCATAACGCTCAGCAACTGCGTGGTGGAGAGATTCTGCGGAAACCTCATCAACTATGCCAACATCACGCAGGCCACACATACCGGCGTAATACTCACCCTCTCCGCCTGCACACCGGCCTCCGGCAAACGCTTCCCGGTCGCCAACAACGTGATAATGGGTAAGACCGCCATCGGATACAGGACCACCATGGGCCATGTGGCCAACATAGCCAACATCCAGGCCGACATCTTCAACAACAGCATCTTCAACAACAGAATCACCACCAACACCACCTATTCGGTGAACTGCCTCAACATATCCGGAGCCTCCTCCGATGTGCGGATTATCGGCAACATGCTGGCCACCATCGACTCCAACCAGTTCCCGCTTCGCATCGACACCACAACCGGCGCATTCTTCACCGACTATAACAACTACTGGAGCAAGGGCGGATTCATCGGGCGCGACAACGCGAGCAACTACAGCAGCCTTACCACTTTCCAGGCCTTCACCAAAAGCGACAAATACAGCGTTTCATACGCACCGCAGTGGGTGGATTCAACCAAGGGACTGCAGCTGACCGACTACAGCCTGTTTGTAATCCCCAACCCGGGCAACAGCGAGGACATTGATGGGAACGCACGTGTCGCCAACACCGCAATCGGCGCCTACGCCGGAATCATCCACAGCTATCCGTATGACATGGCCGTCCAGAGCATCCTCTCACCGGACGCCTCCGCCATAATCGGCAACCCCTATCCGCTGACCGTCACCATAAAGAATGCGGGAGACTCCACAGTCACCTCCGCAAAGATACTATACAGCCTCAACCAGAAGGCCGGAACCCCATTCGCATGGAAGGGCAAACTGGCCAAAGGGAATGCTGACACCGTCACTCTGGGGCAAGTCGCCCTGGTCAAGGGGGACAACCTTTTCGAAATTGTGGTCTCCGACCCGAACGGCCAGCTGGACTCCAATGCGAAGAACGACACGCTGACCATCGTCATCAAAGCCACACGCGACCCGATGGATGCCGCACTGACCGGATTTGTCGGGCTGAACGGCCTCTCCTCAACCGGCAAACATCCGATTTCGGTCATCATCAAAAATGTCGGGCCGCAACCTGTCGATTCGGCCACACTGCTCTTTTCCATCAACGGGACGGCGCAGCCGAATGTGAGCTACCGGCCTAAGAATGCATTGAAGACCAACATGTCGGACACCGTGCCGCTTGGCACTTTCGCCATTCCTGGCGGAAACGTCCGGTTTGAATCCATCCTTGTGCTGAAAGGCGACGGCAATCCGAAAAACGACACCGTGACCGCCAGCCAGTATGTTTGCAGCTCAGCCGTCACAGGCCGGTTTGTGATCGGCAACTCCAGCAAGGCCGACTACACCTACGCCGACCTTGACACCCTCTTCAACATCATCCGCAAATGCGGCGGCGGCAACGACATCACGCTTGCTTTCGAGAGCGGCACCTATGCCCTCTCAAGAGGCATCAACTGGAACACCGACTTCATGCATGGCGGCACCCTCACCGTCACCTCCATCGCCCAGAACCGCGACAGCGTGATTTTCGGCTACGCAGGTTCCATCGGTGCGGTACAGTTGAACAACATGAACAATGTCACCTTCAGCCACGTCACCATCCTCAGCACCGCCACAAGCGGATGCCACACCATCTGCTTCAACGGACCGACAGAGAACATCGCCTTCCTCCACTGCAACATCGAGAGTCCGGCCGCAGCCACTGCCGGCAGTGCCTCCACAATCGGACCGGGCACCGCCACATCGGCCAGCGACAATGCCTCCCTTTCCTTTAAGGTCAGAAACATCACCTTCATCGACGACACCATCCGGGGCGGCTGCCGGAACATCATCCTGGGCACAGCCACCAACCGGCTCTCCGGCCTGCGGATCGAACACACCGCCATCCTCGGAGCGCACGACGGCATCCTGCGCATCAACTACATTGACAGCGTCATCTTTAACCACAACACCGGCACCTCCCGCAACGCGCACAACCAGAATTCCGCAGGTGTGCATCTGAACAATATCACCTGCGACAGCATTTACGGCAACTTCATCGACATGAACACAGGCACCACCACAGCCTCCGGAGGCGCCACCGGCAATGTGTTCAACATTTCCGGAACCAACCTGAAAGGCGGAAAAATCCTGGTGGCCAATAACGTGATCATCGCCCATGTGGGCGGTGGCTGGCGTTTGGGCACCGGAGAGGGCCGCGTGGTGCGCCTGTCCGGCAAAATAGACTTTGTATGCAACAGCATATTCAACAACAACACCGCATACAGCTCATCACCGCATACCGCAGGCGTCAAGATACTATCGCTCGGTGATTCATCCATCCGTGCGGTCGGCAACATCGTTGCAGGCATTGACTCCGTCAACCAGTTCCCGCTCGGCGTGGACGCGCTGGCAGCCGGAGCGGCGTTCACCGACTACAACGATTATTGGAACGGCGGCGGTTGTGTGGCCATGTACAACAACAATCCCGCCTATACCGTTGCCGGCCTGCAAAGCGCAGGCGGCGGGGACAAGCATAGCGTCTCCATCGACCCGGCCTTTATCAACCTGGCTTCAGGTCTTGAACTGAAAAACTACGGCCGCTTCCTGATGCCGAACCCCGGCGTCAGCAACGACTTCAACGATTCGCTCCGTAACAGCATCACCTCCATGGGCGCCTACACCGCCATCCTGAAGGATCTGGATGCCAGCCTGACCGACTTTGCCGGAACCGACATAATCGGTGCCAAGAACAGTCCCGTATATGCCACCCTGATGAACTGCGGCCTGAAAAACCTGACATCGGCCGTCATTGAATGGACCGTGAACGGCGTGGCGCAGACTCCTGTGAAATGGAGCGGAAATCTGGTGACAGGAGCCACACAGTCCATACAGCTGGGCAGTGTCACAGCAGCCATCGGCAGCATGATCCGCATCACGGCATGGAGCACAAGCCCCAACCAGACCAGCGACATGGTGCCGCAGAACGACACCATTTCCATGTACGAATACATCTGCGCCGGAAAACTTAACGGCACATACACCATCGGCGGCAACAAACCGGATTTCAACGATTTCGAGGAGGCCATCTATGTGCTGCACTCCTGCGGCATTTCCGGCCCCGTCACCCTCGCCATGCGTGCAGGCAGCTACGGTCCGCTCAAGATAGCAGGCCAGATTCCCGGCGCAAGCGACAGCGCACGCATCACAGTCATTGCCGACAGCAACGCCAAGGTCACCTTCGACGGTGGCAGCCTCGAAGCTGGCATCGCGCTGCAGAACGCCGCGCACTGGGTGTTCAGGGGACTGAACTTCGGCAACACCTCCAACGGACTCTATGGGGTGCTGCTGGAATCCTCCAACACCGACATCCTTTTCCACAGCTGCAACATAAGCGCCTCCACCACCGCCACCTCCAATTCGATGGCCGTCTATTTCCACAGCACGAGCGGAAGCGGCAACCATCCTGTCAATGTGCGGTTCGTCAATAACAACATCAGGGGCGGTGTCGCCAACATCCACATGTACTACATGGCCGGAAACACCGCCAACATGCCGCTGGCCTCCGTCACCATAACCGGCAACACCATGACCGATGCATACCAGTACGGAATCTACAGCTACTATTACAGCCACTACACCAGCATTTCGCACAACAGCATCACCAACCGCGCAGGGAGCGGCACCTTCTACGGCATGTACCTCTATTATTACAACAACATCGACACACTTGACGCCAACCGCATCCATGTCAACGCCGCCTCCGGCTACGGCATCTACATGTACTACTATGCCAACTACGGCAGCTACGGCGGAAAGCAGGGCAACATCACAAACAACGAGATAATGGTCTCCAACAGCAGCGCGGCCTACGGCATCTATTGCTACTACCCCTACCAGAGCTGGAACATCTACAACAACAGCATCCGGGTGGAATCCTCCGGCAGTGTAGCCTATGGAGCCTATCTCTACAACACCAGCACCTCCTACAAGATCAGCCTCCGCAACAACCTGCTGATGGCCAAATCCACGACAGCCTATCCTGTATATGTCTCAAGCGCCACCTACGTGAAACCGAGCTACATGATTTTCGACTACAACCTCTACTACGGATGCAACACGGTTGACACCGCAACCAACGTAGGATACGCCGGTTCGGCAATCAACAGCCTTGCCGGCTGGCAGTCGGCCACAACGCAGGATTCCGGCTCCTATAACAGCAGGCCCAGCTTCATCGACATCACCCAAAGCCTTGAGCTGACAGACTACAGCGCTTTCTCCTGCCCACGCATGGCCGAGGCGGCTTTTGACATCCTCAACACACCGCGCGGCCCAGTCGCCTCCGTCGGCTGCTACAGCCTTGAAATGACCGACGACCTTGACCTCTCCGCCAAGAAGTTCACCCAGCCGATGGTTGCCGATGAGATAAAATGCTACGGCGACTTCGCCGATGTGGCTGTCAGCATACAGAACCGCGGACGGGTCACCGCCGACTTCAGCCAGTCGCCGCTTACCGTCACCCTGATTGTAACCGGCGCAGGAAACTTCCGCATGGACACCGTGCTCACCACCGGCCAACTGGCCTCCGCACTGACCGACACAATCAAACTCGGCAAAATCCCCACCATGGCAAGCGGCATCTACCATCTGCAGATTCTGCTCAAAGACACCGCCGACCACCATGCGGAGAACGACACACTTCTCATGGATTACAACGTGAGCCATGTGAACCTCCCATACGATGTGAACTTCTCCACCGCCCCGACCGAATTTGTCAGCATCACACAGTCCGGCTCCACCGAATGGAGCGTGCAGCCGAAAGACACCGTTATCGCCCCCGTATTCGGCACCGGCTACCTGGTGTTCAACGGCATGGGCAGGCCCGGTAGCGTGGCTGACGCCGTATTCAACTCCGTCAACATCTACCAGACCTCCAATCCGAAACTGACCTTCTGGTACGCCCACACCGACGAAGCGGTCCGCGACTTCCTCAGCATCCAGGTTACAACCGATGAGGGTGCGACCTTCACCGAACTTGGCAAGATTGGAGCCTCCGACACCGGAGTATACTGGAAAAAATATGAGTTTGACCTTAGCAAGTTCGCCAACGACAACTGCATCTGCATAGCATTCCAGGGCATGAGCTTCGGCGGGTGCAACCAGTACATCGACCGCATCCGCATCACTGCCGACAAGGACATTGCGCTGCGTCTGCTCCTGCCCGAGACCGACCAGCTCTCCGCCTGCCACCTGCAGGGACAGCCCCTGAAGGCCATTGTCGAGAACCTGAACCGCACCTCCGTATCGGTTTCTGATGACACAATACAGGTAAGTGTAACAGGAATCAGCAACCAGCAGTTCACCTATGTTTACAACAAGACACTCGGCGGATTTGAGAGCGACACGCTGCTCATCACCGGACAGCTCGACCTCTCCGCAAACGGGGCCTACTATTTCGAGGCATGCATGCAGGCCATTGACGACAACACCGCCAATGACACCATCCGCGACTCCAGCCTGATTGTCATGCAGGATATCGCGCTTGACACCGTCTTCGGCCTTGACGGCCAGATGTTCAAGATGACCGGCGACACCGTCCGCGTGAGCGCGTTGGCCGTAAACAACGGCAACATCCCGGTGGAGATGGTTCTGCTGCGTTTGAGCATTGACGGCAACGAGGTGGTCACCGACACAATCCGCAAACGCCTCAATGCCGGTGACACCGTTCGCCATACAATGAGCAAATGCTTTACAGTCCCCGCCGTAAGCAAGGACCAGCCATACTACTTCTTCGAGCTGAAGAGCGATCTGGAATGCGACGGCGACAACAGCAACGATATGGTCAGCATTGTGGGACAGGTCAACATTCCGGACTCCATCGACATCCAGGTGCTGGAAATCTCCACAACCGAAAAGGCTCTTGGCAAGACCAAGCTCTCGCCCACCGTGCGTGTGGCCAACATCGGCAACATGGAGGCTGAAAACATCATAATACATGTGGATGTTGTGAACAACAGCGGTCAGGTGGTGGAGAGCATCAGCGAGAACATCAGCCACATGGCCGTCAACGAGACCAAGAACCACCAGTTCACCATGAACTACAAGGTTCCGGACTACACCGGCAAATACACCTTGAAGGCATACGTCGAGGCCTTTGCAGGCGACACCATCCAAAGCAACGACACCCTCGCCAAGCAGTTCAGCTGCTACCGCGACAGCGTCGGCATCCGCGATGCGGAGCGTCTTGACTGGAGCCTCGGACAGAACATCCCGAACCCGGCCACGGAGGTGACAGCCATCCCGTTCAGCCTGCCGCAGGCCGGTGAGGCCACACTGACAGTCATGACGGCCAACGGACAGGTGATCCACCGCCGTACAATCCAGGTTGAGGCCGGTGAGAACCGCATCGGACTGGATGCCTCCGGATGGGCCGCAGGCGTATATTATTACACCATGGAATACCGCGGACAACGCATCACGCGCAAAATGAATATTGTCCGGTAAATAATTAAAAACCAGAACAAAATGAGAATGGGGAAATAAGTAAAAAATAGAGGTCACCTAAAAATGTAATATATGAAAGCCAAATTCTTCTTTTCAGCCATAATGATGGTGGTGGGCATGACGCTGTTTGCCCAAAGGCCTGCTCCACACACCTTTGATTTTTCCGCCGTAAACACCAGTGGGGACACGATTTATTACCTTATCACCTCCCCGCAGACCGTGGCGGTGAGCTTCCGATGCGACTCCGCAACCGGCCAAACAGATTCCTCCTATTTGATCTGGTACAAATTAAAACCGACCAAACGTAACATGTATCATGGAAATCTGAATGTTCCGGACAAGGTGGTCTGGCAGTCGGTTGAATATCGGATCACAGCAGTTGCGGCATATACATTTAACAATATTTCGCTTACATCCGTTTCCCTACCAGAAGGCATTGAAAGTGTCGGAGACTATAATTTCACATCATGCAGCGGACTGAAAAAACTCAAGCTGCCCGATTCCGTCCGCCATATCGGAAACTATTGCTTCCAGTCCGCAGATTTGGAGGAAGTGGAGATGGGTGGCTTGGTCAGCCATTTGGGAGAACAGGCTTTCAGTTACTCCGGCATCCGGCGTTTTGTCTGTCCCCCATCGCTCAACAAAATAGAAAGAAGTTTCCGTTATTGTCCGAATTTGAGCGAGGTGATACTGCCAGAGGGGTTGGATTCCATTACAAACTCAAGTTTTTATAGCTGCTATTCTTTGAGAAACATACAGTTTCCCAATACGCTTGAATATGTAGTCGGTTTTACTGAAACCGGATTGGAAACAGCCAGCTTTCCAGCCACTATAAGGACAATCAGTGGTTTCAGCTGTTGTCCCAACCTCTCCTCCATGGATTTTCTGGGTGCGGTGGACAGCATCGGACAAGCCTTTAGGGCAGACACCTCCCTTCATTATCTGGATTTGTCCGCCAGCCGTATACACACATGGATAAACGCTTCACTGTTCAACAAAACGATGCGCAGCATCATCTTGCCCAAATGTTTGGAGAACATAAATCATAATGTTTTTGGCAATGCTTCAGATGTGGGGATGTGGCTTAGGGGACGTCCGCACTATTTTTCACTTGTTTTGCCTGAAAACCTTAAATCCCTATCTATGTCAGCCTGGTCATATATGATAGGAAGCACCTCGGATTGGGAAGAAATAAAAGGGGAATTGATTTTAAAGTCAAAAACACCTCCCCGCATCTACTCGTCAACCTCATCTGAGATGACCGCAAAGGATACTGCAAGGAACAAACCTTATACTGGGATCCAGGTCTATGTGCCGTGCGGAAGTTTGGAGGCCTACAAAAAAAATTTGGGATGGCGTTATCTCTACCCCAACATCCGCGAAATGGATATGGTGGAGGTGGTGCTGGATTCAATGTGCGACTATCAGATACAGGCCATGTACGGTTTCATCCCAGACCAGCCTGGCGTCTACACAGTGGCCAAACCTGCTGTGGACAGCCTCCACTGCGACACGCTGGTCATCTATTATGTCAGGCATATTTACAAATCAAAGGTGGCGGACACCTCCATCCGTGTGAACGATGACGGCTCCGCCTTTGAATGGACATGGGATGGCAACGGAGATGAATATGAGGTGCTGCGCGAAGGCAGTCATGTGGCGATGGTGAAAGAACCCTATTACAGGGATACCGCTGTGGAAACCGGTGTCCAGTATTGCTACAATTTCATTCCTTACCTGCATGGCTGTAAAGGGGAGACCTCCCCCACCAACTGCTACACCCGTGTTCCGGATTCAACAGGTGTTGATTCCTCCGGTGTGGGTGTCATCCGAACACATAATCCTGCGCTTTATCCCAATCCTGTCACGCATTCCCTATTCCTCACCAACGGCGAACGTTACGCAAACATGCCTTATATGGTGTCGGATGTGACCGGACGTATAATGATGCAGGGGAACTACAACACCACCGAAGGAATCCGCGTGGACGTTCTGGCCAAAGGTGTCTATATGTTGAGGTTGGAAGGCAGATGCTGGAAATTCATTAAATTGTAGAGACGCAAAATTTTGCGTCTCTACAGATTTGTCATGCAACCCTACGGTATACGCTGCCAATAGATTGTTTCGCTGATGCCTAACAGCGACCCTCTGATGCGCAGGTTCCCCTTCGGGGTGAAATCGGCACGCATGTTCGCGCGGATGCCGCGCTGTGGGTCATAAATTTTGGTGCCGTCCCAGCATTTGTCCTTTGCATTGTATTTCAATCCATTGAAAAGCACAATCTGGTCATAGGGTGTCTGCCGGAGGCTTCTGTCCGGATTTTTGCTGTCAAGGATTTTCCGGCCTGATTCGTCACAATCCCGTTCCACCCAATACACCTGCGCCCTATAGGTGCCGTCCGCCAGCCGCGTGACACGCACCTTGAAACAGTCGCCGTTCTGCCGTCCGATATAGTTGCCCACAATATTGTCAGCGCTTCCGTTCAACGGCTGTTGGGCTGCTGCATGGATGCCTGCCGCCGCCATACAAAGAAGGAGAAAAAAATGTTTCATCGTAACAGTTTTTCAGATGCACCTGCCAAAAACGGTGCCATAAAAGCTTTTATTGTACCAAAATGTCAGCGAAAAAGATATAAAAAAGGCGGAGTTTTCATCCAGTCTTTTTTTTTCGTATATTTGCAAATTCGTTTTAAATTTGGGATTAATATTTAAAATTATCATTATGAACATTTTAGACATATTCAGAAAAGCCGTTTTGCCGATGATGCTCACCACAGCCATAATGACTGCGCAGGCACAGGGCACCTACGTCTGCAACGAGACCTTCGGCAAGAACACCCCGCAGGGCTGGTCGGTGCAGCCGGCCTATTCCGCCCAGGCTCCCACTTGGCGCACTGAAAAGGGGCTGGTGGTCTCCGCATCATACGCGGCGCACGGCTACGTCCCATACGCAAGCGGCGACACGGCGGAACTCATAACTCCCTACTTCGACTGCCAGCAATATGAATATGTGATTCTTAAATTCAGCCATATATGCAAAGTGCTTCCCAGCGACATCTGCCAGATCATGTATCAGGAGAAGGGATTGGGTGTCAACTACAAATGGAGGCCGATACCCAACGATGCATACAAGGGCAAGTTCACCGGCTACAAGGCCAACCTCGCCTTCGACCATGGCTCCTACACTGAATGGAAGGCTAACGACACCTTCGCACAGCCTGCCAGCGGATGGTGGAAGGAGGAGATTTTCGACATGAGCAACTATGCGGGCTACTCGGAAGTGCGCTTCAAATTCGTGATCAGGAAGGGAAGCTACCCGGGCTCATTCATCGCAGCCGGATGGTACGTGGACGATGTGCAGCTGCTCTGCGCCGCGCACGCCATACAGCCGCCGGTGGTGGCATTCACCTCCAACATCGCCGACACGATGTTCACTACGGGACCCATCGTTGTAAACGCAAAGGTTGCCACAAGAACCAACGGGCACATCCTTACGCCATACCTGCACACAGTCACGCTTTACAGCGGCAAAAGCAAGCATGACTCAATCAAGATGAAGGCCACGGCGGGCGACTCGATGTGGACGGCCACCATCCCGCAGCAGTATTTCGGCACAAGCGTCCAGTACTATATCATCGGACGCGACACCTTCGGCAACAATGCCAAGGCCAACGCCGGATTCTACGTGAAATACCCTGGCGGCTTCGACAGCAACTCCGTCGCCATGTATTCGATTGACAAGCCGGGGCGGGTCTCGATCACCAACCCGCAGAGCGTGCAGGTGAGCTTCAAGAACAAGGGGCTGAACAATTTGAAATCGGCGGAGCTGCACTGGTCGCTCAACGGCGTGTACCAGGGCTCGAAAAAATATACCGGCAACCTGCCCTGCGACTTCATCGACACAATAACGCTCGGAAGCTATATCCACCGCGTGAACGACTACGACACGGTGACCGTATGGATAAAGATGCCAAACAATGTGGCGGACAAGGCGGTCAATGACGATACGCTGCAGCGGATTTCGCTCGGCTGCGCCAAAGCCTCATCCGGCACCTTCGCCGTCGGCCCGAACAGCCAGTACAAGACGCTGAAGGAGGCGATGGATGGAATCTACGCCTGCGGCGCGGGCGGCGACATCACCATAGAATTTGAGAACGGCACATATATAATCGATTCGGTACTGCGGCTTAACACCGCCTTCATGAACGGCCACCACCTGACCTTCACCTCCAAATCCAAGAACCGCGACAGCGTGACAATCAGCTACAAGGCCTCCATTACCGCCCCAGGGATGATCACCCTAAACAACACCGAGAATGTCACATTCAGTTACCTGACCATACATAACAGCAGCACATCAAACAGCAACACCGTCTGCCTTAACGGCCCGATCGACAATGTGACCTTCTACCACTGCGTGCTGAGACGGACCAACGGCACCGGCTTCGCCACCAGCGGATACCAGATGACCATCGGATCCACCACCCTGAACGCCACCACCGCACAGGCGAACGACAACGGCAACAACGGCCTTAACGCCTTCGTGCGCGACCTGCGCTTCATCGGCAACCACATCGACAACGGCTGCCGCAATGTCATCACCATGGCCACAACACACCGGCTGCACCGGCTGGTCTTCAACGACAACACCATCACCGACAACACCGCCGCAGGTATCATGGTCTATCGCGCGGACAGTGTCACCTGCAACCGCAACCGCGTCTGGGTGAAGGACAAGACCAGCTCCTACTGGTCGCCCGGCATCCAGCTCTCCGTCATCACGGGCGACAGCGTATGCGGCAACTTCATCTCATTCCTGAACCAGGGCACCACCTACGGCGGGCCGGGAATTTCCGTCTCCGGCACATCCGGCAAACCGACTGGGAGCGGCAAGTCGGGGCGCATACTCATCGCCAACAACGTCATCCTCGGCTACAGCAACAGCTCATACGTGCGTAACAACGCCGGGTCAAGCAACCTGCTCACGGTCTCAAAGGCGCAGGCCGATGTCTTCTTCAACAGCGTCTACAACGGGCGCACCTCCGCCGCACCTACCAGCGGGAACAACAACAAGACGGTTTATGTGATGGGCATCAATGACACCAGCGACATACACATGGTGGGCAACCAGCTCATCGCCTTTGATGACAAGAACCAGCACACGCTGAATGTGGCCGCGGCCACCGCAGCCGCCGGAAAGGTTGTTTCCGAACACAACAACTTTTATTTCGCAAACGGCGGCAAGACCATAGCCTATTACAACGGCAACGCAGTCACCTCGCTTGCCGCCCTGCAGCCGCTCATCAATGACAAAGGCAGCATCTCGGCCGATCCCGGATTTGCTGACCCGACCAAGGGGCTGCAGTTGAAGGACTACACCCTTTTCATGGTGCCGAATCCCGGAATCACAAACGACTTTGAGGATTCTGCCAGAAAGAAAATTACCGCTATCGGCGCCTACGCGGGCAAGCTGGGCAAACTGGACGCCTCGTTGGGCGAGTTCGCTGGCACACAGCTCGTGGGCGGGCAGAGCAGCCCCGTCAAGGTGACGCTCACCAACCTCGGCGACGATGACCTGAAGTCAGCAGTAATCGGATGGAGCGTGAACGGGACCGCACAGACCCCGAAGAGCTGGAGCGGGCTGCTCACCTCCGGCAGCAGCGACACAGTCACACTCGGCAGCGTGAACGCCCCGGGCGGCAAGCAGATAAGCATCATCGCATGGGTGTACCAGCCCAACCAGGACAAGGACCCCAACCCAAACAACGACACCATCCGGATGCAGGAGTTCATCTGCGGCAGCCCCATGAAGGGCTCCTACACCGTCGGCGGAACCAGCCCCGACTTCGCCTCCTTTGACGAAGCCTACACCATCATGACGCACTGCGGCATCGGAGGAGCGGTCACGCTCGTCTTCCGCGCAGGGCAGTATTCCGCCCTCTCCATCGCCGACTCCGTGCCGGGTTCAAGCGCAGCCAGCACAATCCGCATCACCGCCGACAAGGGTGCAACCGTCCGTTTCGACAACGGCACCAACGGAGCGACACTCAAGAACGCCATGCACTGGATCTTCGACGGGGTCGCCTTCGGCAACACATCCAAGGCCGATTGCGGCGTTGCCTTCGAGGGGATGGTCCGCAACATTCTCATCCGCAACTGCGACATACAGGCCTCCAACACCGCTGTCAAGACAGAAGCCGCAGTCAGGTACAACAACCCCACCGGCAGCACCCTGTTCATGCAGGAGGTCCGCCTCATCGGCAACAGGATTGAGGGCGGCGCATACAACATCCACATGGCGTGCATGGCAGGCTCCACAACCAACATGCCGTCCGCATCGCTCACCATCGACAGCAACATAATGAAGGAGGCCGCCGCATACGGCCTCTACAGCGAAAGCTACGCCCACTACAAGAGCGTCCGCGCCAACGACGTGACCGGGCGCAAGGGCGCCGACGAGTACTGCGGCCTCTGGTTCCACTCCTACAACGACATCGACGCCCTTGACGCAAACCGCGTCCGCGCCGAGGCGACAGGGGTGTACGGCATCGTCCTCTCGACATCAATAAACACCAGCGCGAAGGGGCTGCTCTCCAACTCCGAGATAACCCTCACCGGCACCAAGTTCGCATACGGCATCACACTCACCGACCCATACCAGGAGTGGGACATCGCACACAACAGCGTCCTCGTGAGGTGTGACAAGGGCAACGCCTACGCCGTCCGGCTCTACAACAACAGCGGCAAGCAGCCCTTCAACCTCCTCAACAACCTGCTGGTGGCGGAGGGTGCCACCGCATATCCCATATACATTGAGAAGGTGCCCATGTCCATATCCAGCTACTATGTGCTCGACTACAACAACTACTTCGCCCAGAACATGGTGGGATACTTCGGCAAGGCCATAGCCACATTGGCGGACTGGAGGAGCAACACTGGGCAGGACGCGCACTCCGTGGCCGTGCAGCCGCAGTTCGCGCAGCAGGCCACAAGCCTCGAACTTAAGGACTACAGTGCCTTCGCCTGCAACCGCCTCAACAACGTCACAAGGGACATCCTCGGCAAGGCGCGCAACACCGTCACCACCATGGGCTGCTACAGCGGGAACCTTAAGCTGGAGGCCGACCTCGCAGCAGTGGCCTTCGTGAACCCAGACCCGACATCAGCCGTCGCCTGCCACGGTGACTTCACCGACATCGAGGTGACCATCTCCAACATCGGCAACATCGCGGCGGATTTCGCCAAGTCACCGCTGAAGGTGAGGATTGAGGTCACCGGCATCCCTCTTAACTCCATCTTAAAGGACACCATCATCCGGCAGGGCAAGCTCGACCCCGCACAGAGCGGCAGGTTCCGACTGCTCCGGATCAGCACCATTTCAGCCATCCAACACATCAGGGTCATACTCTCCGACACCGCAGACCACAACCCGGCCAACGACACCATCTCCATGGACTACAACACCTACCGTGTGTACCTCCCCTTCGACACATACCTCTCCGCCATGCCGCAGGAGCTGCTGCAGGAGTGCCGCAAGGGCGGCAGCCTCTGGAAGGTGGCCTCATCCGGTTCCCTGCAGCCCGCCTTCGGCAAGGGATGCCTGCTCTTTGATGGCAGGGGGCACACCGGCGACCGCACCAACATCATCCTCAATTCCATCAACATACAGAACACCACCGAACCGAAGCTGAGCCTCTGGTACGCGCACCACAACGGCAATAACCAGGGTGACTCGCTCATCATAAAGGCCACAACCGATGGCGGGGCCACCTACACCGTCCTCGGACGGCTCTGCGCCGCCGCGGCAACCGCAGGATGGAAGCTCTACGAATACCCGTTGGACAAATTCAGCAACGCACAATGCCTCTGCATCGTGATGGAGACCGTCGCGGGAGGCGCCGAACAGCAGATCGACCGCATCCTGATATCGGGCCGCAACGACATCTCCATCCAGCTGCTGCTCCCCGATTTGGACAAGCTCTCAGCCTGCAGCCTGCAGAACCTCCCGGTCAGGGTGGTTCTCAAAAACCTCATCCCCTCCGAGGCTACCGTAAGCTGCTATCTCAGCGTGAACGTAAGCGGCGCCTCGAACCAGCTGTTCAGGCGGCTGTGCCAGGGATTCCTGCCGGGCAACGCCTCCGACACCCTGCTTGTAACTGACTCGCTCGACCTCTCCGCAGAGGGGACCCACAAGTTTGAGGCCGTCCTGCACACTATCGACGACGACCCCACCAACGACACCGCACGCGGCGCCATCACCATAAACCAGAACATCGCGCTGGCGGCTGTCAGCGGCATCGACAGCTCGACACTGTACAGCGGTAATGACCAACTGCAGATCAAAGCCACGGTCAAAAACAAAGGCACCGTACCGGTGGACAGGGTGGTCCTGCGCATGTACGCCAACGGGCAGGCCCTGCTCGCGGACACACTGCGCACGCACATCAAGGCCGGCGACTCCGTGACACAACAGCTCTCACAGCCCTTCGTGGTGCCATCCGCAACCAAGGAGAACCCCACCTTCGGCTTCAGGCTGGAGGCGCTGCTCCCATGCGACGCCGCCACCGGTGACAACAGCATAGCCCTCACCGGAAAGGTCAACGTGCCGGACACCACCGGAACCGACACCAACAATGTTGACACCACCGGCATCCGCATTGCAAAACGTATGGACTGGCGGCTTGGGCAGAACATACCCAACCCCGCCTCCAACATGACCGCCATACCGTTCACGCTACCGCAGGGTGGCGAGGTGACAATATCCGTGCTCTCCGCCAACGGGCAGCTGGTTCACCGCAGGCGCATCCAGGCGCAGGCTGGCGAGAACACCGTCAGCATCAGCACCGAGGGATGGGCCGACGGCCTATACTACTACCGCATGGAATACAACGGCCGGCAACAGGTCAGGAAAATGAACATTGTACGGTAAAACGCAGCCCTACGGTATGCGTTGCCAATAAAATGATATATGACATAAAAAAGACGGGGTTTTCATTCCGTCTTTTTTTTTTTAGTATATTTGCAAATTCGTTTTAAATTTGGGATTAATCTTTAAAATTATCATTATGAACATTTTAGACATATTCAGAAAAGCCGTTTTGCCGATGATGCTCGCAACCGCCATCATGGCTGCGCAGGCACAAGGCACCTACGTCTGCAACGAGACCTTCGGCAAGAACACCCCGCAGGGCTGGTCGGTGCAGCCGGCCTTTTCCACAATGGCACCCAGCTGGCGCACGGAAAAGGGGCTGGTTGTCTCCGCATCATACGCGGCGCACGGCTACGTCCCCTATTCCGCCGGTGATACGGTGGAACTGGTCACTCCCTATTTCGACTGCCAGCAATATGAATATGTGATTCTTAAATTCAGCCATATATGCAAAGTGCTGCCCAGTGACATCTGCCAGGTCATGTATCAGGAGAAGGGATTGGGTGTCAACTACAAATGGAGGCCGATACCCAACGATGCATACAAGGGCAAGTTCACCGGCTACAAGGCCAACCTCGCCTTCGACCATAGCTCCTACACCGAATGGAAGGCCAACGACACCTTAGCCCAGCCTGCCAGCGGATGGTGGAAGGAGGAGATTTTCGACATGAGCAACTACGCTGGCTACTCCGAAGTACGCTTCAAATTCATAATCAGGAAAGGAAGCTATATGGGTTCCTACATTGCAGCCGGATGGTATGTGGACGATGTGCAGCTACTCTGCGCCGCGCACGCCATACAGCCGCCGGTGGTGGCATTCACCTCCAACATCGCCGACACGGTGTTCACAACCGGACCCTTCGTTGTCAACGCAAAGGTGGCCACACGGACAAACGGTCCAATCCTCACTCCATACCTGCACACCGTCACGCTATACAGCGGCAAGAGCAAGCATGACTCCATCAGGATGAAAGCCACGGCGGGCGACTCGATGTGGACGGCCACCATCCCGCAGCAGTATTTCGGCACAAGCGTTCAGTACTACATCATCGGACGCGACACCTTCGGCAACAACGCCAAGGCCAACGCCGGATTCTACGTGAAATATCCGGGCGGTTTCGACAGCAACTCCGTCGCAATGCATTCAATTGACAAGCCGGGACGGGTCTCCATTCCCAACCCGCAGACCGTGCAGGTGAGCTTCAAGAACAAGGGTCTGAACAACCTGAAGTCGGCGGAACTGCACTGGTCGCTCAACGGCGTGTACCAGGGCTCGAAAAAATACACCGGCAACCTGCCCTGCGACTTTATTGACACCATAACGCTCGGCACATACATGCACCGGATGAACACCTACGACACGGTGACCGTATGGATAAAGATGCCGAACAATGTGGTGGACAAGGCAGTGAATGACGACACGCTGCGTCGGATTTCGCTCGGCTGCAGCTCGGCCTCCTCCGGCACATACAATGTCGGCCCGAACAGCCAGTACAAAAGCCTTGCCGACGCCATCCAGGGCATTGAGGCCTGCGGCGCGGGCGGGGACATCACCCTGACTTTTGAAAAGGGAACCTACAACTTGGGCTCGACCCCGATCAGAATCAACACCGGCTTCATGAACGGATACCGGCTGACAATCACCTCCAAGGCCAAAAACCGCGACAGTGTCACCTTCAACTACAGCGGAACCAACGGAGCGGTCCAGTTGGACAGCACCAGCAACATGACATTCAGTTACATCACGATTAACAACACCGGGAGCGGACATGCGGTGTACTTCGCAGGCCCGACCGAAAATGTCACCTTCTACCGCTGCAACCTGCTGACCCCGGTCTCCGCAACCGCCGGATCAAATTCCTGCATCGGCAAGGGGGACAACACCATCACCACGCTTGTGCGCAACTTCCACCTGATAGGCAACACCATCTCCGGAGGTTGCCGCAACCGTCTGCGCGGAACCGCCACCAGCCGCTTCCACGGCATGCGTGTGGACAGCAACCTGATTGTCGAGACATACGACGGCCTTTTCGGCATCGAATATGCCGACAGCGTCAGCTTCTGCTTCAACACCTGCCTTGTGCGTAAGAAAATAAACCAGAACTCGTTCGGCGTGGCCCTGAACCAGACCACCTGCGACAGCGTATACGGCAACTTCGTCAACATGAGCCTCATGGGTGACGCGGCCCCCACCGGCGTGGTGTTCAATGTTTCAAACACCACCAGCCTCAACGGAGGGAAGACCCTTATCGCCAACAATGTCATCCTTGGAAAGGTGAGCGGCGGATGGCGGGTCGGCCAGGGCACCGGCCGTGTGGTGCAGATGGGCGGCACCAAGGCGCGGTTCATCCACAACAGCATCTACAACACCATCAAGGCCGCATACACCACAAACTACACCGTGGGGGTGCACGACCTCTCAATCACGGGAGCCACCTCTGACGTGGAGGCCTACGGCAACATGGTGGCCGCCTGCGACGGCAACAACCAGTTTCCGCTTGTCATTGCGGCGGACGCGCTGCCAAATGTCCGGACAGACTACAACAACTACTGGAACCAGGGCAAGGACATCGCCGTCATCGGAACCACCATCATCAGCGACCTTAAGACGCTGCAATCAACCACAAACGACAATTCTCACAGTCTCTCCACGAACCCGGGATTCGTGGATGTGACCAAAGGGCTGCAACTGAAAGATTATACGCTTTTCATGGTGCCGAACATGGGCATCCTCCGCGATGTGGAGGATTCGCTCCGCAAAAAGATCACAGGAATGGGTGCCTACACGGGCAAATTGGCCAAACTGGACGCCTCGTTGGGCGAGTTCGCGGGCACACAGATTGTGGGCGGGCAGAGTAGTCCGGTCAAGGTCACCCTCACCAACCTCGGCGACGATGATTTGAAGTCAGCAGTAATCGGTTGGAGCGTGAACGGGACCGCACAGACCCCGAAGAGCTGGAGCGGCCTGCTCACCTCCGGCAGCAGCGACACCGTAACACTCGGCAGCGTGAACGCCCCTGGCGGAAAACAGATAAGCATCATCGCATGGGTGTACCAGCCCAACCAGGACAAAGACCCCAACCCCAACAACGACACCATCCGCATGCAGGAGTTCATCTGCGGCAGCCCCATGAAAGGGACATACACCGTCGGCGGCACCAGCCCCGACTTCGCCTCCTTTGACGAAGCCTACACCATCATGACACACTGCGGCATCGGAGGTGCGGTAACGCTAATGTTCCGCTCCGGACAGTACCCCGCACTCTCCATCGCCGACTCCGTGCCGGGCTCAAGCGCCACCAGCACCATCCGCATCACCGCCGACAAGGGAGCAACCGTCCGCTTCGACAACGGCACCAACGGAGCCACCCTCAAGAACGCCATGCACTGGATCTTCGACGGGGTGGCCTTTGGCAACACATCCAAGGCGGAGTGCGGCGTTGCATTCGAAGGCATGGTCCGCAACATACTCATCCGCAACTGCGACATACAGGCCTCCATCACCGCCGTCAAGACCGAGGCCGCCGTCAGGTACAACAACCCCACCGGCAGCACCCTGTTCATGCAGGATGTCCGCCTTGTCTGCAACAGGATTGAGGGAGGCGCATACAACATCCACATGGCGTGCATGGCAGGCTCCACAACCAACATGCCGTCCGCATCGCTCACCATCGACAGCAACACCTTGAAGGAGGCCGCCGCATACGGCCTCTACAGCGAAAGCTACGCCCACTACAGGAGCGTCCGCGCCAACGACATCACGGGGCGCAAGGGCGCCGACGAGTACTGCGGCCTCTGGTTCCACTCCTACAACGACATCGACGCAATCGACGCAAACCGCGTCCGCGCAGAGGCGACAGGGGTGTACGGCATCGTCCTGTCGACCTACATCAACACCAGCGCGAAGGGGCTGCTCTCCAACTCCGAGATAACACTCACCGGCACCAAGTTCGCATACGGAATAACACTCACCGACCCATACCAGGAATGGGACATCGCCCACAACAGCGTCCTCGTGAGGTGCGACAAGGGCAACGCCTACGCCGTCAGACTCTACAACAACAGCGGCAAGCAGCCCTTCAACCTCCTCAACAACCTGCTGGTGGCGGAGGGTGCAACAGCATATCCCATATACATCGAGAAGGTGCCCATGTCCATATCCAGCTACTACGTGCTCGACTACAACAACTACCACGCCCGGAACATGGTCGGATACTTCGGTAAGGCCATAGCCACATTGGCGGACTGGAGGAGCAACACCGGGCAGGACGCGCACTCCGTCGCCGTGCAGCCGCAGTTCGTGCAGCAGGCGACAAGCCTCGAGCTGAAGGACTACAGCGCATTCGCCTGCAACCGCCTCAACAACGTCACAAGGGACATCCTCGGCAAAACCCGCAACACCGTCACCACCATGGGCTGCTACAGCGGGAATCTTAAGCTGGAGGCCGACCTTGTAGCAGTGGCCTTCGTGAACCCAGACCCGACATCAGCCGTCGCCTGCCACGGTGACTTCACCGACATCGAGGTGACCATCTCCAACATCGGCAACATCGCCGCAGATTTCGCCAAGTCACCGCTGAAGATCCGCGTCACGGTCACAGGGGCGGTGAGCCTCTCCAAAGACACCACCATCAGGCAGGGCAAGCTCGACCCCGCACAGAGCGGCAAGTTCCGCCCGATGAGGCTCAACACGGCGAACGGCGGCATCTATAAGATCCGCGTCACCCTCTCCGACACCGCCGACCACAACCCCACCAACGACACCATATCCATGGAGTACAACGCCTACCGCGTCAGTCTCCCCTTCGACGCCGACTTCTCAGCCATGCCACAGGAGCTGGTGCAGGAGTGCATCAGCGGCAGCCTCAAGTGGAGATGCGCGACGACCGGCACGCCCGCGTCCGCATTCGGCAACGGATGCCTGACGCTTGAGGGCGGGAGCCAGACCGGGGCCAGGACCGCGGCCATCCTCAACTCCGTCGCCGTTTACCAGGCGGTGCAGCCCAAGCTCACACTCTGGTACGCGCACCACAACGGCAAGAACCAGGGTGACTCGCTCATCGTCAAAGCCACAACCGACGGAGGCGCTACATACACCGTCCTCGGACGGCTCTGCGCGGCAGCGGCCACAGCGGGATGGCAGCCATACGAATACCAGCTTGACAGGTTCACCTCCTCGAAGTGCCTCTGCATCGTGCTTGAGGGCGTGGCAGGAGGCGCCGGGCAGCGCATCGACCGCGTCCGCATCTCCGCACGGCGCGACCTCGCCGCAAGCCTGCTGCTCCCCGACATTGACAAACTCTCCGCATGCAGCCTGCAGAACCTGACGCTGCGGATGGTCGTGGAGAACAAGACAGCGGCTGCAGCAGCCGTGGACGACACCGTCATGGTGCAGGTGAGCGGGGCGGCGAGCCGCAACTTCGCGCTGCCATACCGCACCACGATACCGGGCAACGGCTCCGACACCGTCACCGTCACCACCGCGCTCGACCTCTCCGCCGAAGGTGCATACAGCTTCACGGGGCACCTCGCCACACCTGATGACGACCCCACCAACGACACCGCACGCGGATCCATATCCATAAGCCAGGACATCGCGCTGGCGGCCGTCTCCGGCATCGACAGCATAACACTGTACAGCGGTGATGACCAACTGCAGATCAAAGCCACGGTCACGAACAAGGGCAACGTGCCTGTGGACAGGGTTGTCCTGCGCATGTACGCCAACGGGCAGGCCCTGCTCGCGGACACGCTGCGCACGCACATCAAGGCCGGCGACTCCGTGACACAACAGCTCTCACAGCCCTTCGTGGTGCCATTCGCAACCAAGGAGAACCCCACCTTCAGTTTCAGGCTGGAGGCGCTGCTCCCCTGCGATGCCGCCACCGGTGACAACAGCATCTCCCTCACCGGAAAGGTCAATGTGCCGGACACAACGGACACAACCGGAACCGACACCACCGGAACCGACACCACCGGCATCCGCATTGCAAGACGTATGGACTGGCGGCTTGGGCAGAACATACCCAACCCCGCCTCCAACATGACCGCCATACCGTTCACGCTACCGCAGGGTGGCGAGGTGACAATATCCGTGCTCTCCGCCAACGGGCAGCTGATCAACCGCAGGCGCATCCAGGCGCAGGCCGGTGAGAACACCGTCAGCATCAGCACCGAGGGATGGGCAGACGGCCTATACTACTACCGCATGGAATACGACGGCCGGCAACAGGTAAGGAAAATGAACATTGTACGGTAAAACGCGATGTATTACCGCAAACGCATCATAATAATCCTGCTGCTGGTCTTCTCGATGGTCTTTATCGGGCTGCTGATGTTCTCGAACAGCCTGATTGAAAAGCTGAAGACAGAGGAAAAGAACAACATCGCCCTTTGGGCGAACGCTGTCCAGAAAAAATCGCAGATGATTCAGGACACGAAGGAGATTTTCGACCAGATTGACAGCATGGAGAACAGCAGGGCGCAGATATATGCATCCGTCTACCAGCGTATTATCGACATTCCCAACAATGTGGACATGACCTTTTACGAGCAGCTGATCAACTCCAACAAGTCAATCCCATACATCCTGACCGACGAGGACTACAACATCAACGCATCACGGAATGTGAGTGCGGAGTACCTTGAGAGCATCAACAGCCGGGAAAAGCTGCAGCAGGCGCTGGTCGAAGAGCATTACGAGACCATCCCCATCCGCTTTCTTCCGGGGAAATACATCTACCTGCACTACAAGGAATCAAACCTGAGCGTACAGTTGCGCGAGCTGCTGGTCGAAAATTTCGAGGATTTCACCAACGATGTCATCCGCAACGCCCCCTCCGTTCCGGTCGTGGTCACCGACTCCACCCGCAGAAAGGTGTACACTTTCGGCAACGTGGACTCTTCAATAACCCGTAACCCTGAGCTGCTGGCAAACACACTCCGTCAGATGCAGCGGCAGTCCGCGCCGTTCCGCATCAAGTACGGCCCGCACACGGCATATGTCTTTTACACCGAATCGAATGTGTTGAAAATGACGCGCATCTTCCCGTTCATACTGGGCAGCAGCATAATCATTTTCTTCATAATCCTTATAATCATGCTGTTGTATAGCAGGCAGATGGAACGCAACCGCCTCTGGACCGGCCTTACAAAGGAGACCGCCCACCAGTTGGGCACACCCATCTCCGCACTAATGGCCTGGACGGAAATACTGAAGAGCGAGCAGGTCAATCCGGAAATCATCACCGAGATTGAAAAGGATGTGGAGCGGCTCAATGTTGTGAGCCGCCGTTTCTCAAACATCGAATCGACACCTGAATTGGAGCGGATGGACATTGTGGAACGCATCCGACACTTCATCAGCTATTTCAAAACCAGGATTTCAGGGAAGATCACCATTGAACTGCAGGCGCCCGACACGCCGCTGTACGCCAACCTCAACGGGAACCTGTTTGAATGGGTGCTGGAAAACATGGGCAAGAACGCCGTGGATGCCATGGAGGGCGAAGGGTTTATCCGTATCACCTGCGGCAAGGAAAAGAAAAACATCTGGATTGACATGCAGGACAACGGGAAGGGAATGAGCCGCAAGAATGCACGGAGGGTCTTCATGCCGGGGTTCACCACCAAGACCAGGGGCTGGGGCGTGGGCATGACACTCTGCCAGCGGATAATCCAGAGCTACCACCACGGGAAGATCGAGGTGAGGAAAACCGAACCGGGGAAGGGCACCACTTTCCGCATCACCCTGCCGGAAGCGTAGGCGGATAAAACTTTCATAAAATGAATAAATCATTCCACCTGTTTTCATTACTCCTTCTGTTTATAGGGATTTCGTGCACAACAACACATAAAAGTGTCGGTATATATCCTTTTTCGACCGGGTTGCCTTGTCAGGACGAAATTAATTTCAACACATATATGGACACCTCACACCTTTCACACTGGTGGATGATGAACATGAACAGGACGATAAACGACACATTGTTCCATATCGGTCTGGATATGAAACAAAAGAACATTTGCATCTATAACCACACATCAAACCGTGTTCGCCAAATTCCTTTGGATCGGATTCCAAAACTTCCGATATACTCCATCTATTATCATAACCATGATTCGGTTTTTCTCTTTTTTGACCGCCTAAGTGTCTATGTGGACACCACAAATCCTGATTTTGTGATGATCAATAAAGATGGGGGGATTGTGGACACCTACAGTCTGAATGATATCCCATATATCTATAGGGGTTCATATCACAACAGCATTTTTTACTCCAACGACAAAATGCAGGACCGTATTGTTGACGGCAAACTGCTGATTCCATTCGCCTTTGCAGATTTGAATGTATTACGGCCTGTAAATGATTTCATTAACCTGCCGCTGATGGGGTTGTATGACCTGCGGAATCACACCTGCCGTATGCTGAACATCAGATATCCCCAAGAGGAAATCGGAAAACGTTATGTAAAGAGTCTTTTTCCCACAGCCGTCCATCCAACTTGGCGGGGAAATGAAAAGCGCATGCTCATTGTGAGCTTCACCAATTCTCCGAACATCTACTGCTATGATTTTGACAAGGACAGTCTGTTTTTAACAGGTGACTGCAGCTGCATTTTCCATAACACCGATTCCGCCTCCATGAAACCGGATTCCATATACAGCACATTCAAATTTTTGGCACCTGAATGGAACTACAAATCAAATATCTATACCCGCACCATCCAATTGTATGCCAATCGCAGCTTTGGCAGGACACGGATTGTGCAGCTACTGGATTCCAACCTAAACTCATTAGGCTACCTTTGTGAGGACGAACATTTTTACACTCCATATTACAGCAACGGAAGCTGGAGGGCGCAAAGCAAGGATGACAACCGTTGTTATGAAGTCAGCCTTACGGACAAGACCACACCATGCCCGGTTGACGAGTTCATGAAAAAATACAAGCCTGCCGCAACGGTTCTGCCTGATGGGAAAATACCCGTCAATGTGTTTTTCAAAAATCTTGGCATTCCCATCAAAAAGGACAACATTATATTGATTATCAATATGAATTATCCATGCGGACATTGTTTGGAATACCTGTTGGATGAGATGCGGCAGCACCAGAACGAATATGAGGCGCATGGGGTATATTTTGTCCTGTTGGAACGGGCGGGTGAAAACTACGCCGACATCCTGTTGAGAAAATATGGCCTGGAAAACGCCGCCAACGTGATAGTGGACCGGCGGCACTACCCTTCCGTCATTCTCAACGGCAAAGGCATAGATGATGAATACTACCGGTTCATCAACATTATCGACAGGGGGGCTTCCGTAAGGGTCTCCACTGCGACAAAAATGCCTTCAGACTTTAAGGAGCTGGTTAAAGACAAAGTGTTTGATTCCAACAACAATAACGATAACAATAAATAACTACTTTAATATCAATATAATATTTTTTTTAGATTAAATTTTTGTCATGTACTAATCCGCGTATGAGTATTTTTTTACTACTTTTGCAAAAATTAATTTTTAACCAAAGTTGCATTTGTAAGTTGAATGCAGTTTGACTTGTATGCGGTAATATTCTAACTTATTATGAATAAGTTTTATATCAAAACATTTGCCAAATTAGGAATGGTAATTTTGTTAACAACAGTGCAAATTGCAACTGCACAAGTTCCTATTTTGTTAAATGAAGTTGTATCTACAACTGATAGATTTGGTAATAAGGTATGTTTCAGGATAGTCGCTATGTGTTTTAATTCTGTGGATAGTTGTGGACCGAGATGTGTGATTGATGGAAATATTTATTTGGCAGATTGTATGACCAAACGTGTTTATGATACTCTTGATTATGAGACATATCATGTAGAGTATTACAATGGTGGTTGGAGATGGGGATATTATTGGGACATAAGAACACATACATGCGAATTGTGTTCCTGTGCTTATTTTTCAGGTCCATGGGCATATAGTAATCATTTGAGTGGATTACAGGACTTGGTTGACTTGGCACAATATCTGAATAGCTGTTGTGCACCGGCGGTGCCCAATCCTATTGATTGTGATTCTACAGACTTGGATGTTTTTGGTTTTTGCATCAGATTCAAAAGATGGTGCTGTAATGGACGGTTGAAAAGGTTGGAATTCGAGTTATATGATTGTAATAATGCAGATAATGTGATCGTCAGTGATAAATTTTCACTAAACTACCATGGTGGATCTAAGAAAGAGCAATCTTCATATGATATTTTCAGTGATCCGGATAATCCTTGCTCCCTTTCAGAAGAACAGCGTAGGATGATACTTCAGGTTTTTCTTGATAGCCAGGGAGAGGATCCTTGTGATGACACACGTGAAAAATATAATTAGACCAAATAAAAGAATAATACCATGAAACCAAAGTTCTATCTTATTGCAGCATGTTGTATTCTGTTTGCTATGACCGCATATTCCCAGCCACAGCGCATTTGGGATTCAGACACCTATTGGGAACTGAAAGGTGATACAATCGTATTCACAGGGAAGGGTCGGATAGGCCACGTTGAAGGTCGCACTATTCCTTGGGGCTATAATAAGAAAAATATCAAGTACGCGATTATTGGTGAAGGAATTACATATATTTCAAAAGGTGCTCTTTCAGGATGTTACAAATTGGTTGGCGCGAGTCTGCCGCAGAGTCTGAACTGTATCGGGATGAATGCTTTTAATAAAGACAGCAATTTAAGACATATTGTATTTCTTGATAATGTGGATTCTATCAATGGTTTTGCATTTAGTTCTACAGGATTACATGACACTTTAATATTGCCAAAAAATGTTTTTTATCTCAGCGGGTGTAGTTTTTCCTCCAATAAGATAACCCATGTCAATGTGCCTTATAAAGTGGATACATTGTTTGCTGCATTTGAAAGAACAACGCTTTCCTCTACGATTCTTCCTGCCGGTTTGCGACATTTGTGTACAGCTTTTTGTTTTGATTCTTTATTAAGAAATATTGTCTGTCTAAGTATTGTTCCGCCTACATTTCATTATCCTTACGAACCTACACCAACTAATCCTGATGGATATATGGCACATACTTTTTACAAAGTTGACCGTTCCAAATGCCGGCTTGTTGTGCCGACCTCGGCGGTGGAGACTTATAAGAACACTCCGGTGTGGAAGGACTTCATGATAGAGGCTGGCGGCATTTCGGTCGGGGTATGCTTCAACAACAAGCGCAAGGGCTATGTTGAAGGTCTTGAGAACCGCTTCTACAAAAAGGGTGAAAAGCTGACGCTGGTGGCGTACCCGCGCAGCGGCTGCACCTTCACCGGCTGGAAGACCAAAGACGGGAAGGTCATATCCACGTCAAACGCACTGCATGTCACGGTGACGCAGGATACCATGCTCCAGGCCTGCTTCGATGGGGAGATAGCCGTTAGGGAGCCGTTGAAACCCGCATCGGCCTTTGTGACCCTCTACCCGAACCCTGCTGGAGATGTCTTTACCGTGCATTCCGAATCGATGGTGGAGGAGATTGTTGTAAGCAACATTTCCGGACAGGTGCTGCTGCGCACGGAGCGGACTTCACATGCCAATGTCTCCGCACTGCCACAGGGCATCTATCTTGTCCGCGTCCGCACGGAAAAGGGCTTCTGTGTGAAAAAGCTGATAAAACAGTAGGTGCTAGCACAGTAAAATGTGGATGAGATTCCGTATTGCCATGGTGATGCTGTCCATCCTGATGGGAAGGACGGGATGGCTGCATGCGCAGCAGCCATATACGGAATATTGGTTCTCATTCGGCTGCAACTATAATCCCAATCTCAGCGATACGGTTATTTATGGAACAAGTTCCCGTTATGAGATCCACATTGCATCCCTGCATCATGCCAGCGGCATAATCTGTTTTACACACACCAAGGATACCGTGCCATTTTCTGTCCTGCCAGGCCATACCTATTCACATTCGTTGAGTCACACCCAGATTCTGGCCTGTTACCACAGGCTACCTCGCGATTTGGGCAAAGTGACCGACCTGAGTGTCTGTGTGACCAGCGACAGTGCGGTATCTGTATCTGTCATCTCACAGCAGACACATTCTTCGGATGCCACCCAGCTCCTGCCAGTGGAGGCATGGGGGACGGATTACCGGATGATCATGCAGAGCGGCCGCTATTCTTTTGCAGGAGGGGCGAAAACGCAGGAACTGCTGCTGCTTGCAAACCGGGATGGTACGGTGGTGCAGATGAACGGCAATCCGTTGTGCACATTGAATCGCGGGGATATCCTTTTCCAGCGGTTCAACGAAAACCTTACCGGATGCCGCTTCCATTCCAACCATCCGATTGCTGTTTTTGATATCCAGATGTTAGCCTATGTTCCGATAGACGGCAGTGCGGACAAAGCATTGGAGCAGTATTATCCCCAATCCACATGGGGACGGGAGTTTTTTGTTCCGGTCACCTGTATGGACAGGGAGTTCGTACAGGTGATGGCCACGGAAAACAACACCGATATCCGCCAGTATGGCGGTACGCTCCGCACCAATATCAACGGAGCGGGGAAACTCTCCGGACTTAAGGCCGGAGAATTGGTCTGGATAGAGGTTTTCCAGGAAAACAACGGTTGTTATATCCATGCGAACAGGCCTGTTGTCGTAAATTCCTTTATGCCCACTTACAACTATTATCACCAAAACGGATACAGCGACCCTTCTGTTGTATGGATTTCCGCTGCCGCACAGCGGGTGCGGCAAGGTCTGGTCAAATCCTATGAAATCCCGCAGGGCACCACCGTTTATGACACTCTTTCCGCCCTTTATTATGCACTGGTGGCAACACCCACATTCGGGAAGGACAGTACTTTGGTTTCTGTCAACGGAAGGAATCCCCAGCCGCTCTCAGGCGGGCAGTGGCGGGACCATCCCTCCGGATGGTCATACTACAATATGCCCATTTTCTTTGATACGCTGACCTATACCATCTCCAATCATTGCTGCGGCCTGCAGCTGTACCATTACGGCGTTTCCACGGCAGAAAGTTATCATGAACAGGCCTCATGCATGTATCGTAACCTGAAAATTGCCTTCTATGGCAACGACACCCACTATCTCTCCCTGCCGGATTTGCGGCTGTGTGAGCAGGAGGTGGTTTTTCGGGGGGAGGTGCATGACAGCCTGATGGATGGACCTGGACACATCCGTTGGTACATTGACAGCGTGGAGGAGGTGGCGGCTCGTGACAGCCTGGTGTGGCGCAAATACTTCAAACGCGGGGTCTACCATCTCCGCATGGAGGTCTGCTATGAGGATGGGTTCACCACCCAAAGTATCGAATCGGAACTGCATGTTGTCTCCTTGGAGGTGCAGGCCGTTTCCACGCCGGAGTATTGCCACCGTTCGGACGGCAGCATTGCCATTGTGGCGCACAGTGATGCTCCAGCTACGCTTTCCTACCTGATGGACAGTGTTGTTTGTGCTGACAGTGTGGGCGGGTTGCACGCAGGATGGTACCATCTTCGGGTGCAGGATGCCTATTGCACTGTGGAACGCCATGTCCGGGTGGACAGTGTGGAAGGTCCTGTCGCTGATTTTGTGGTCACGCCTGAAATGGCCAATGTGGGCATGGTGGTGACCTTTACGGATCAGTCTGTCAGTAAAGATGATACAATTTGGCAGTGGCAGTGGTTTTTGGCTGATGGCTCACAATCGGCGGAACGGCATCCGATGCACATTTATTCCAAGGTGATGGAGGACAGTGTGATGTTGGTGGTGACGGATGGGAACGGTTGCAAAGACACCGCTTTCCGCCCGCTCCGCATTGTTGACAAGTTGGAATTCCCCAACGCCTTTGCGCCGGTGGGAAGCGACGGGCAGCCGCGCTATTTCACGCCGATGGAGGAGAAGGGCTGTTACCGCAGTTTTGAGATGATCATCTACAACCGGTGGGGCAACCGGGTCTGGCGGCAGCACTGCGCGGGCGGCAGCTGCCCCGACTATGCGGACGAGGCCTTCTGGTGGGACGGCCGCGACATGAGGGGGACACCGGTCTCGGCCGGGGTCTATTTCTGGGTGGCGAAGGCCACCTTCGACAGCGGGCTCCCGCCGCTGACCCTGCAGGGCTCCGTGACGGTTTTCCGGTAGTGCGGCTACCAGTCGTCATCCAGTTCCAGCTCAACAGGCTTCTGCTTGGAATCGTTCAGTTTCTTTTTCTCCTCCTTGGCTGGTGAGACCGGTGTCCCCGCGCCGTTATCCTTTTTGTCGCCGCCGAACAGCGACTTCAGCTCCTGCTTCTGCTGCTGCAGATTATCCTTGAAATCCGCCCGCGCCTTCTCCCTGTTCCACTTGAAGACAGGATTGTCGGTGGTACCGGCGACCAACAGATAGAGGTAAAGCCCCTTGGAACCGTCATCCTCAACCTCCCCGAACTCCTGCGACCGCGCCCGACGCCTTTTGGCCAGCAGCTCGCTCACATGCAGCTTGAGGTTATAGTGCAAATCGCCCTTGAAGGTCTGGTTGCCGGATAAGAAGAGGTTCAAGGCGGAGTTCTTTATCTCCATCTCCGGAATCGAGACCACAGACTGGTGCACACCCACACGGTTTTTCAGGGTTTCAAAGCGGATCTCCTTCAGATCCTCAATGCTGACAAAGCGGGACAATGACTCCAGAGGCTTGTAATTCAGCAGCCTGCCGTTATTCACACTCACATCCGCATCACAATGTATGCTTTGTGGCAGCAGTTCAAGTGTGGAATCCAACACGGCGGAAAAAAGTATGTCGGTTTTTGCAATGCCACGGATATGCTGGTGGGTCAGCCCGTTCACATCATGCTCCATGCCAAAGTCATGCATCGCATAAAAGAGACGTTGTATGTCCACCTTGTCGGTTTTTGCCATGGCCTTCAACTGGAACCCGCCGCCCGCAAGAGCAGCCGCCTCTCCGTTCAGTTCCGCCCTGCCGCCCAATGCCTCCATCGAAAATCCCTGTATGGAAAGTTTGCGGGAAAGGAGCCTTAGAATTCCATTGATTTGGGCAGCCTCAAACCGGTCGCACTTCAGCCGCTTGGCTGAAACCTGCACCTCCGCCTGCACACGATCCGGCAGATGCACGCCCGTTGCAGGCTCCGTCGCTGCCGAAGCGCCCTTTTCGTTGCCTGATGGCAAAAAGGCATCCACATCCATATATGGCGAGGACAATTTCAGGCTTGCCTGCAAAACCGCTGTTTCAGTACACAAATAATCCAACCAGTTACGTACAATCCCGGACATCTCACATTTGTTCCCCTGAATCTTCCCTGAAAAACGGGCGATGTTCAGCACCTGGTCGGAGACCGCCATGCTGGCGGAGAAATCCTCAAACAGCAACGCAGCCGAATCGGCTTGGAACAAGCCGTCTGACAGTTGGAGCCGTCCGCTGACCCGTGCATTCCGGAAATGCTCCATCCGGACATCGGAAAATGGTGGGAGCGTATTCTCAATCTGCAGATCCGCCTCCGTCCGTCCCTCCATGCGGAGTGCGGCCAAGGCCGGGAAAAAGGTTTTGAGATCCTGTAGAAGCAAATCGGTCTTCAGCTGCATCCTCACGTGCGGAGCAGCCAAGTTATCCAGACTCATCCAACCCTGAAGGCTGCCTGAAGAGAGTTTTGCCGTCAGAGGCCTGACACGAAGTTTTAAGCTGGTGGGGAAATCGGGGCCGCCCGCCTCAAAGGTGCCGCTGAATGCAGCATCCTTCAGGCCGACACGCTGCCCTGTCCGCCAGAATTCCCCTTTCCGGACGGAAAAACCGGCCTTCATCCGCATGTCATCAGACCGACCCACCACACCGGAAGCCTGCACCGTCATATCCAGCGAACCATCCACACGGTAACCCGCCAGCAAGGAGTCCCAACCGGCCGGTGCAGCCTCCAACAGCTGGCCGACCGACACCGAAGAGCCCTCAACACGGGCGACATAACGCCATAGGCTGTCCTGAACCGTCTGCATACTGCCGTCAAGCTGGAACTTTTCGCGGTTGATGCCCAGCCTTACCTGCTTGAACCGGTATTTGTTCTCCTTCAAATTCACCGCTATCTCCCCTCTCGCCTGCAAGGCCACATCACCCCATTGGAAGGTGGTGTCCGACTGCAATGTCTGAAGCAGCAGCTGCATGGAGCATTTCACCGTGAACTTCTCCTGGGTGAAATCCCCTTTTGCGGTCATCTTCTGCAGCAGAAAATCAGTTTTAAAGTCCGAACTTTCATCCATATAATGCACGGAGACATCCGACAGCTGCACAGCGGAGAGCTGCAGCGAGAACTCCGATGATGCCGTATCCTCCTCCGTCCGGATAACATCCCAGTTGTGCCGTCCTTGCGCATCGGTGCGCAACTGCAGCGACACCTGCTGCACATCCACTTTCCCGACATTATACTGCCCACGCAGCAAATCCCAAAGGTTCAGCTGGAAACATGCCATGTCCAGTCTTGCAAGCGAACCCGTGCCAAATGGATCCGCCACCTCCAGGCCATGAACCTCCAAGGCGGCATTCGGAAACTTGCGCCACAAGTTCAACGACACCTTTTCATGGCGCACGTCAGTCTCCACAACACGGTATATCCGGGTCAGCACCGCATCCGCCACCTTGTCCTCAAAGCCGACGGCCAAGGCAAACGACAGCAGCAGCAGCACTATAGGGACAGCCAACACTGCAAAAATGATTCTCTTAACCGGTTTCGTCATTTTTTTTTTAAACTTGATGTAATATTTACGAACAACATAACGTTATATGACGTATTATTCTTATTTCAGAAAGGTAAAAAAAAAAACAAAATTAACATAATTAATAATTAAACACGATTACAGATGAAAAGAGGACTGATTTTAAGCATGGTATGTGTGTTGTTCTCTGTGAGTCTGCTCGCGCAGAAACACTACAGCTACGAATCCGTACCAAACGACCCCATCCATGCCCGCATCTACACATTGGACAATGGCCTGAAAGTGTACATGTCGGTCAACAAGGAGACACCGAAAATCAAGGTGACAATCGCCACCAGGGCGGGCAGCAAACTGGACCCCTCCGAAACAACCGGACTGGCCCACTATTTCGAGCACCTCATGTTCAAGGGCTCAGAAAGCTTCGGCACCAAGGACTGGGAAAAGGAGAAGCCGCTGCTTGACCAGATTGAGCAGCTGTTCGAGCAATACCGGAAAATCGACGAGTCGAAGACCGCCGAGCGCAAGGCCGTCTACAAACAGATTGACAGCATTTCGCAACTGGCCGCCGCGCTTGCAATCCCCAACGAGTACGACAAGCTGATGTCGCTGATCGGGTCGAGCGGGACAAACGCCGCAACCTGGGTCGATTTCACCAACTACTACGAGAACATCCCCTCCAACCAGCTGGAGAACTTCCTGATTATCCAATCAGACCGCTTCCAGCACCCGGTGCTGCGGCTCTTCCATACCGAGTTGGAGACCATCTATGAGGAGAAGAACATGACCCTCACCCAGGACAGCCGCCGCGCCTCCACCGCACTGATGGAAGGGCTTTTCCCGCACCATCCTTACGGCACACAGACCACCATCGGCACGCAGAAGGACCTGCGCAACCCCTCCATCACCAACGTTAAGAAATTCTTCGACACCTACTATGTGCCCAACAACATGGCCATCATCATGGCCGGCGACTTCAACCCCGAAGAGGCGATTGCCCTAATTGACAAATATTTCGGCAACATCCCCTCAAAACCCATCCCTCCCTTCTCCTTTACTCTGGAGCCGAAAATCACCGAGCCGGTGGTGAAGGAAGTGGTAGGAAAGGATGCGGAGAATGTGCGGATTGCCTGGCGTTTCGGCGACCCCAATTCCGCGGAGATTCCCGTGATGGTGCTGACCGAAATGCTGCTCACCAACGGCAACGCCGGTCTGGTCGACCTGAACATCAACCAGAAGCAGCGCACTCTGGGTGCCGGTTCCTCCCCCGCCATGCTGCATGACTACACCTATATGATGATGTACGGCAGCCCCAAAGCGGGACAACCCCTGGAGGAGGTCCGCGACATACTGCTGGAGCAGATCGACAGCCTGCAGCAGGGCCGTTTCCCCGACTGGCTGCTCCAAGCCTGCATCAACGACCTCAAGCTGCGCGAAATCCGCGAAAACGAAGGCAACGCGGGCCGCGTGAGCAAGATGGAGGAGGCCTTCTATCTGGAACTGCCGTGGGAGGGCCAGGTGAACTTCAACGACAATCTGGAGAAGATAACCAAACAGCAGATCATTGACTTCGCCCGCAAGCACCTCCGCAAGGACAACTACGTGATTGTCTACAAGCGCAAGGGCAAACCGACCGACATCGACAAGGTTAAGAAGCCGAAGAACACCCCCATCAAGATCAACCGCAGCGACAAGAGCAAATTTGTCCAGATGATGGAGGAGAAGGCGAAGGGTGTCACCCCGATTGAGCCCGTGTTCGTGAATGTCAACGACATCAAGGAGCGTTTTATCCAGCCGAGCAACACAAAAGTGTACTACACCAAGAACAAGGACAACGAGCTCTTCACCCTTGGCTACGTGCTTGACATGGGCAGCTACCACGACAAATACCTCAACCTCGCCGCCAGCTACCTGGAATACCTCGGCACCGACAAGTACACTCCGGAACAGCTGAAGGAGGAGTTCTACAAGCTCGGATGCGAATACTCCATGGGAGCAGGCGGGAACCGCAGCTCCATCAGCTTCAGCGGACTCTCAAAGAACATGAAGCAGACCATGCAGCTGTTTGAAGAGGTTGTGAAAAACGCCAAACCGAACCAGGAGGCGCTGGACAACCTCATCAGCGACATCCTGAAATCGCGCGAAAACGCGAAGAACAACCAGAACGCCAATGTGCGCAACCTGGTCACCTACGCGGTGTATGAGAAGAACTCCCCCGCATTCGCCACCTTCCTCTCCGAAGCCGAACTTAAGGCCGTCACTCCAGAACTGCTGATCAAAAAGCTTCAGGACTGGCTCACCTACAAACAGTACATCATCTATTACGGACCTGACAGCTACGAACAGCTGGTCAAGGCTGTATCTGAAACCCATAAGCTCGACAACCTGAAGGATGTGCCCGCCAAGGTGGTGTTCCACCCTGTCGTCCCCACCAAGGACCGTATCTTTGTGATTGACTACGAATCTCCTCAAACCATCTACTACGCCCTCTCCTTCGGCGGAAAGTATGACCGCAACCTGAGTCCGAAAGTGCGGCTTTACAACGAATATTTCGGCGGCAGCATGAACTCCATCGTCTTCCAGGAGCTGCGTGAGGCCCGCGCCCTGGCCTACACCGCCATGGGACAGTATTCACAGCCCGGCGACCTGGACGGCATCAGCCAGAACATCTCCTACATCGCCTGCGGAAAGGACAAGCTTATCCAATCCATTGAGGCGTTTGACGAGCTGCTCAACAACATGCCTGAGAACGAGGCCGCATTCCAGGTGGCAAAGGAATCGGTCATCAACAGCTACCGCACCGCCCGCATCAGCGAAAAGGGCATGGTGAGCGCCTACCTCGGATGGAAGGAGCTCGGACTGAACGAGGATCCGCGCAAGGCCACCTACGAAGGCGTGCAGCGCATGACCCTGAAGGACATCAAACAGTTCCAGAAGGAATATGTGAGCGGCCAGCCGAGGACCATCGCCCTCATCGGCACGGTGAAGGATATGGACATGAAGGCCCTGAAGAAATACGGAAAGGTGAAGGTCCTGAAACAGAAGACTGTTTTCGGCTACTAAACCAGAATTATTTCCCGCAAAAAAAGCACGCTCTAAAAGCGTGCTTTTTTTTACAGTTCAAGTTTGTAACAACTCTATTTGATCTCCTTGCCGCTGTTCCAGGCTTTGCCGACAGAATCACCGAGGGTGAAATAGTTGAAAGTGGAGCCGTCCCACACCAAGGGATTGAGTTTCTTGATATCGATCTTGCCGTCCGTCAGTACGCTGGGGTCAGCGCTGGCATTCACAATCTCGCCGACCACCCAGGCTCCGCCATCCGGATCGTCGCGCATCTCCACAACCCTGCACTCCATGGTCAGCGGATATTCGTTGATAATGGGGGCATTGACATTGGGGCTCTTTGTCACAGTAAAGCCGGCCTTTGCCACCTTGTCTTTCACGTCATTGCCGCTCACCATGCCGAAATAGTCGCTCTGCACCACCGTGCGGGCATCGGCATAGCTGAGGGTGAAGGCCTTGTTGCGGCGCAGATTGTCAGTGGTCATGTGTTTGCCTAGACTGAAGCAGACCTGGTTGCTCTCATATTGTCCGCCCCAAGCTGCCATCATAACGTCGGGAGTACCATCGGCGTCATAGGTGGCAATCATCAGCGCAGGCTGCGGGGTAACATACAGTTTGGCACCCATATTGGTGCGGTTGGGGACATCTTGTGTGTTCATTGTAGTCTCGTTTTCTTGATTAATATTCTGTTCCTTTTCCTTTTGGTTCCCGCCACAGGCCGCTACCAACAAAGCAAGGACGGGGACAATAGCCAATGTTCTTTTTCCCATGTGATTATATTAATTTTGTTTTGGAATATTTTCGAACTGCAAAAATACAAAAAAAAAGAACACATGAACATATGGCATTAAAAAAACTCTACAGATTATTTTCCGATTATCTGCGGTTGCTTCAACGTGTGGTGAATGCAGGCCATATTCCAAATCTTCGGGATAATTCCCGATTCTGTCAAAACAGATGAAATTTATCCTTTTTCCAATTGACAGGATTGTTGTTTATATATTTTTGTATTCTGTTCAATGCAATGTCATTGCGGATAATAACGTCATAAAAACGGGATTGCCATACAAAATCGTATCCCAATCGGTGTACATGACGCGAAACAGCAGATTTATATGAACCGACAATGGATGATAATGTTTTTGATCCCTGATGTTGGAACCGTTGTTGTCCAAATGATTGGTGCGGTTGCAAATGCGATTGTAAATGCGATTGCAAATGCGATTGTAAATGCGATTGTAAATGCGATTGTAAATGCGATTGTAAATGCGATTGTAAATGCGATTGTAGAGACAACGCATGCGTTGTCTCTACGGTATGCGATAAATCACCCCAAATATGCGGCAAATCATCCCGCGTATGCGATGTCACCCCGTTGTCGTCGGCGTTTACATTTTTGATCACAATAATACCATGTATATGATTGGGCATAACCACAAACGCATCCAATTCAATATTGTTGAAATGGTATTTCAATTCGTGCCACATCACATCGGCAATGGCGCCTATGGGTGAAAAATTCATTTTCCCATCTGCAATTTCACCAAAATAATGGATTCTGTCTTTCGTACATATGGTGACGAAATAGACGGCGTTCCATCCGTAATTCCAATTTTGCAACCGCGTCGATTCTAAACGGTATTTTCCTTTGTATTTATTTTCATCCACTTCCATTTTTTTTGCAAAAGTACTGCTTTTTTATATACAAAACAATTATACGCATGCAAAAAAATTTCGGCGGAAGTAACAAAAGATATCCGGAAATTGTCTACTTTTGCATTCGGGTAAGTCTTATACGATCTGCTCCTGTTGAACTCCCCCAGGGTCGGAAGGCAGCAAGGGTAAAATGGTTGAGCGATGCGATATGAGTAGCTTACCCTTTTTTTGTAAAAAGGCGCGAAAATGTTTTTGAAACTGTACGAGGAGAACACCAACGAAAAGCAGATCAAGCAGGTTGTGGAATGCCTGCAGGACGGGGGCATCATCATCTACCCCACCGACACCGTCTATGGCATCGGGTGCGACCTCTTTCAGCCGAAGGCACTGGACCGCCTCTGCTCTTTGACACACAAAAAACGGGAAAAATCCAACTTTTCCTTCATCTGCTCCGATTTGAGCCATCTTTCGGACTACTGCCGCCCTTTGGACAACCGTGTGTTCAAGCTGATGCGGCAGCTGCTGCCAGGCCCCTACACATTTGTGCTGGAGGCCAACAGCAGGGTTCCCAAGATGATCCAGAAAAAAAAGACCGTCGGCATCCGTATCCCTGACAACAACATCACCCGCTCAATTGTGGCGATGTTGGGCAACCCCATCCTGAACGCCTCCGTAAAGGAGAAGGATCCGATTGTGGAGTACGAGACCGACCCCGAACTCATCTACGAACGCTACCGCGACCTGGTGGACATCGTGATTGACGGCGGATTCGGCGGCCACGAGCCCTCAACAGTCATCCGCTGCCTGGACGGGGAGATTGAGGTGACACGGGAAGGGAAAGGCGCGGTGGATTTCCTGTAACGCTACAAAAACAACTGCCCATTCTGTCGCTCCGCCCGGTGCGGAGAGGAAAGTCCGGACAACACAGAGCACCATACTTCCTAACGGGAAGGGCTTGGCGACAAGTACAGCAAGTGCCACAGAAAATATACCGCCCGCAAGGGTAAGGGTGAAAATGTGAGGTAAGGGCTCACACACCGGCAGGTGACTGTCCGGTGCGGTAAACCTTATGGGTTGAAAGACCATGTAAACCGGGGTTTGAGGGCTGCTCGTCCGATCCCGGAGGGTAGGTCGATAGAGGCATTTGGCGACAAATGTCCCAGATAAATGACAGAAACCGGAGAAATCCGGTTACAGAATCCGGCTTATTAGGCAGTTGTTTTTGTTATTTTTTAATATAACCAACTGATTTTAAGGGTTAGAAAAAATTATTGCAAAACTATCGGTTCGTATTTGAAAATTGTCTACCTTTGCAAACTCAAAAAAGCGCGGTGCTGTAGCTCAGTAGGTAGAGCGCCGGACTGAAAATCCGTAGGTCACTGGTTCAATTCCAGTCAGCACCACCTTGAAAGCGTCTGATTCAGACGCTTTCTTTTTTTACGACAGCGGGGCATCCGGCAAAAAAACATCCGAACATCCGGAACGGCAGCAGTTTACACTCACGAACAATCCGCTGTTTATTTTTTTGCTCCGGAATCCGAAAAACATACATTAATATATTGTACTTTTGCAGCCGATTTTTTTAAACTGTTTTTATGAGCAAGAATCTAGTCATTGTCGAGTCACCGGCCAAGGCCAAAACCATCGAGAAATTTTTAGGGAAAGATTATACTGTACGCTCTTCCATGGGTCACATACGGGATCTCCCGGAAAAAAAGATCGGCATTGACATTGACAACCAATTTGCCCCGCAATATGAAATTCTGCCAAACAAACAGAAGATTATCGCTGAGTTGAAAAAGTTGGGCAACGAGTCCGATGTCATCTGGCTCGCCACTGATGAGGACCGCGAAGGAGAGGCCATTTCGTGGCATCTGCTGGACGAACTGAAATATCCTGTAGAAAAAACGAGACGTATCGCCTTCCACGAAATCACAAAAAAAGCCATTGAAGAGGCCATCGCGAACCCAAGGGATCTGGACTTCAACCTTGTTAACGCCCAACAGGCGCGCAGGGTGCTGGACAGGCTGGTCGGCTTCGAACTCTCGCCGGTGCTGTGGCGCAAAGTGCGCCCGTCCCTGTCAGCCGGAAGGGTGCAGTCGGTGGCTGTAAGGTTAGTGGTGGAACGTGAGAAGGAAATTAACCATTTCGAGCCGGAATGCTTCTACAAGGTGGTGGGCACCTTCCGCACTTCCGGAGACAGCGTGCCGTTTGAAGCGGAACTGAACACCCGTTTCCGCACAGAAGATGAGGCAAGTGCCTTCCTTGAGAAATGCAAAAGCGCCCAATTTACCGTGAAAGCGGTGGAGAACCAGCCCGTAAAGCGCGTTCCCGCACCGCCCTTCACCACCGCCACCCTGCAGCAGGAGGCGGCCCGGAAGCTGGGCATGTCGGTCGCACGCACCATGTCGGTCGCACAGCAGTTGTACGAATCGGGGCATATCACCTACATGCGTACGGACTCCGTCAACCTTTCCGACCTCGCCCTGGCCACCTCCGAAGCGGAAATCATCCGGAACTATGGGGAGAAATATGCCAAAAGACGCAAATATACCACGAAAACCAAAGGGGCGCAGGAGGCACACGAAGCCATCCGCCCCACCTACATGAACACCCATTCAATTTCAGCCGGCGACAATCAGGCGGAACGGCTCTATCAGCTCATCTGGAAACGCACCTTAGCATCCCAAATGGCGGATGCCAAGCTGGAAAAGACCACCGTCACCATCACCAGCCCCGACCTGGAGGAATATTTCATCAGCGAAGGCGAAGTGCTGCTGTTTGACGGATTCCTGAAAGTGTACAAGGAGTCACAAGGAGACCAGCCGGAGGAGGAGAGCCGCGAGCTTCCCGCCCTGAGCCAAGGGATGCCCCTGGAACAGGAGCAGGTCCAGGCCACCGAAAAACACACCATGCCGCCCTACCGCTATACAGAGGCCAGTCTTGTCCACAAACTGGAGGAATTGGGTATCGGCCGTCCCTCAACATACGCCCCCATCATCTCCACCATCCAGAAACGGAACTATGTGCAGAAGGGCAACAAGGAGGGCAGCGAACGTGAATACCGCATACTTACATGCAAAAAAGGGAAAATCACCGTCAGCAGCAAAAAGGAGAAAATCGGCTATGAGAAGGGCAAACTTCTTCCGACGGATATCGGCAACGTGGTCAACAGTTTCCTGAACGACCATTTCGAAAAAATCATGGACTACCAGTTCACCGCCAGCGTGGAGAAGGATTTTGACAAAATAGCCCAGGGAAAAAAGGAATGGAAAAAGATGATTGCCGATTTCTACAAGGACTTCCACCAAACCATCACAACCACACTCGAAACTTCGGAAAAGGCAAGCGGCGAACGGCTGTTGGGTGTGGATCCGGTTTCAGGACGAAACGTGTACGCCAAGCTGGCCCGCTACGGTGCTGTGGTGCAGATGGGACGCTCCAACAGCGAGGACACGCTAAGTTTCGCCAAGCTGCTGCCGCACCAGAGCATTGACACCATCACCTTTGAGGAGGCGATGGATCTGTTCAAGCTTCCGCGCACGGTCGGCACCCACAACGGCCTGCCATTGGTTGTGAACATAGGCCGCTACGGCCCATATGTGCAATACGACGGAAAATTCTACGCCATACCGAAGACGGAAGACCTCCGCATCATCTCACCTGAGCGATGCATTGAAATCATGGAGGCCAAAAAGAAATCAGACCAGGACAAGGCAGCCTGCATAATCGGCGAATGGGAAGGCGACCCGCTTTCCGTCGCAGTGGGACGTTTCGGCCCCTATATCCTTTACAAAAAACATTTCTTCGCCCTGCCAAAAGGAACGGACATCCATACTGTCAGTTTGGAACAGGCCAAGGAGGTAATCCGGAAATATGAGGAAAAGAACATCCTCCGCCGCTTTGAAGAGGACGAAAAGATGAGAATACTCAAAGGGCGGTTCGGCGCATACATATCATACAACAACCAAAACTACAGGCTGCCCAAGGGGAGCGAGGCCGGAAAGATGACCTACAGCCAATGCCTGGAAATTGTGCAGACAGCAGACCATAGGGCACCGGGAAAAACCGCCAAACGGAAACGCTGATGGAAAATTTGGAGAACTATCTGGAACCGCTTTCGCCGGATGATCTGGAATTTTTCGCCCGCTCCGCCGACAAGAACCGGATCGGAAGCCGCCTGCACATCCATACTGCGGAGAAGGGTCTGCCGTACCTGGACAATGTACGGATTGCAGTCATCGGTGTGCCGGAGGAGCGTAACGCCTATGACAACGTGGGCTGCTCCATGGCTCCGGACGAAATCCGCAAACAGTTCTACCAACTTTTCCGTATGCCGGACATGCCGGAAACCGCCGATCTCGGCAACCTTCGTGTGGGCAGGGAATGCGAGGACACCTACCATGCCCTTGCCGACCTGCTGGGACAGCTTCTTGATGCAGGGATTGTTCCTGTTATTCTGGGCGGGAGCCAGGATCTGACATACGCCAACTATCTGGCCTACGAGCAGCGGCAGGAGGTTGTGAACATCACTGCCATTGACCCTTGTTTTGACATCGGCGCCAAACTTTCCGAGCAGGAATCCAATGCCTTTTTCCATAAAATTATCCTGCGACAGCCAAGTTACCTGTTCAATTACAGCAATATCGGATACCAGAGTTACTTCGTGAGCCCGGATGATGTCGCCCTGATGGAAAAACTGCGTTTCGACACCTGCCGTCTGGGCATCGTTCAGGAGGACATTCTGAAATGCGAACCGCTGATCCGCGAAGCCGGCATCGTTAGCGTGGACATGGCCGCTGTACGCTTCGCAGATGCGCCCGGTTGCCGCCATGCCTCCCCCAACGGATTGACAGGAAAGGAGATATGTATGCTTTCACGCTTTGCAGGCGCCTCATCCCGTGTCAGCTCATTCGGTGTTTACGAATACAATCCCGGCTGCGACATCGCCGGACAGAGCGCACGCCTTATCGCCGAGATGCTCTGGTATTTTCTGGACGGTTTCAGCCTGCGGCGTGATGACCTGCCAGACCTGATGCGCGAAAATTTCACCGAATACATTGTGGAGATCCAGCAGCGACTGTACCAGATCCGCTTTTACGAAAGCAAAATCAGCCATCTTTGGTGGATGGAGGTGCCTTGTGCGGACAAAAAATCCAAGTATGAACGCATGTATCTGATCCCCTGCTCCAAAGAGGATTACGAAACCGCCTGTTTGGACGAACTGCCCGAACGCTGGCTCAAAACTTACCAGAAACTGGAAAAGGAGTGAAGGCGGCGGAGCTACCGCACCGCCACCTTTCCGTTGCACACATGCTGCCCGCAGCGCAGACGCACCGCATAAAGACCTTGAGGAAGTGCGGACAAATCCAGAACCTCCTGATGCATCCCTGCCTCACGATAGCCCAAATTCCTCTCCGCAACACGGACACCAAGCATATTATAGATTTCCACACAGGTTTCACCGGCTGCACGGACAGCAAATGTGATATTGGTCCGCTGCCGTGCAGGATTCGGATTCAGCCGCATACGCAACGGCGTATTTGCATTGTCCTCATCAAAGCAGGCAATACCGTCGCCATTTAGCACCAGGTCAGGCGCACTTTTCACCTCCTCCTGATGGAAAAGGCTGTCGGTGGCCAGCAGGAAAAAGCGGTATACGGAATCCTTATGCAACGGCATCGTGTAGCTGTCACCCGTGATGTGCCCCGAAAGCAACTGAGTGTCCCCGCCGTTCACCGACACCGACAGGCTGTAGAAAAAGACACCGCTGCCGTTATCACTCCCAGAGAAATAAAGGGTGTATTCATCTTTCCCGCCTTCCGCCTCCGCCACGCGGGCAATGGCGCTTGACGGTCTGTTCTCATCAATGCGGTTGCTGTAAATGTTGGTGCTGATGGGCGCATTGGCATCAAAAACAATCACCGCACGGTTTTCAACAACATCCCCGTCCTTCACATGAGCCTTCAACGGGATGGTGAAACTGACGGAGCCCTCTCCCTCGGGAGCATTTTTGTTCGGCTTAAGGAAACCGTCATCGGGGTCGGAAACCTGCCCACGGTTATTTTTGTCCAGAGTCACAAACTGCCAGGAGACAACACCCGAAACCGTGTCCATACGTCCGGATATGCGTACGATTACGGAATCCCAGTCCAGTTCGGTGGCGAAAGCCAGCCCAGACTGCTGTACCGTATATATGGAATCCCCGATGCTGAACGAATTGAAACGGATGCCGGAAAAATCGAACTTAGTCCGGTCAAGCGTGTCGGTGACCACCACCTCCTGCGCCGGTGCGCTGGCGGAAGCCTTGTTCTCAAACATGATGGTATAGGAGAAATCCTGCTTGCAGACATCATTATATTCGCCAAAACCGGCAGGACCGCTGATTTCATTCGGATCCATTGAGGAGACGGCCCGCACATTCTTGTTCTTGCCGTTCTTCTTCTTGTACTTCTGACAATCCTTGTCGGCACTGTAATTGTCGGCGATGTCAATCATCAGGTCAATTATGTCGCAGGTCATCTTGTAGGCTTTGAGCGGCCCGACAAAATCCTTGGCGCAGCTCCATGCTGTGGTGACCACGCTCCAGGCCAGGCTGCCAGCCTGTATGTTGCCCTCCACCGTGGATTCGGTTGTCTGGTAGGTGAACTTGATCACATCCTTCACACAACCTGCACCGGGAATCTCATCCAACAGGAAGCCCACCGCCTTTTCGGCCACATATTTGGCAATAGTCCAGGCCACACAGCTTTCGTAGCTGTCGTAATCCTTCAGCAGGCTTTCGGTCACGAACGGATCGGTAGTGAACACCCCTATGCGCTCGCTCTTGTCCGATGCCATGCGGAAATGAACCTCAACTTCGCTGCCCGCAGGAATCACGGAGAACATCAGCGGATAAACGCGGACCGGGCCGCCGCCGGGTTCCAGGCTGTCGTATATCAGATATGGCGGGATATCCTTCACCCACTGCAAGGTGTCACCCTTTGGCATAATGAAGGAGACGTTGCGCAGCTGGATGTGGCAGTTAGAATCGTGCGGCGTGACAATCCACAATGTCCGGTTATAGGCATCCACATTGCCCTTGTTGCCGATGACGGCAGTATAATCCTGCCAACGGTTATACAGCATTTTGTCCAAGCCAAGCAGATCAACATATATTTCCGGCTCCACAGCGGCCTCAAGTTCAAAGGCGTTATCCAAACGCATTTCGCTGCCATTGCTGTGGCGGATAATGGCGGAGTATTTCCCCACAGGGGCGGCATGCAGATGGAAACGCAGCTCAACACACCCCTTCCTCACTTCGCGCAGCAGTGTGCCTGCATATTCCATACCGCCCTTTTCCAGAAGGAAGGTGTCTTTTTTCTGAATACCGCCGGCATAGAATTTCAGCGTGACATCCCCCTGGCCTGCCTTCGGAGACTCCACACGCTGCAGGCCGTTAACCTCCACATATTTGACAACAGTGTCGTTACCCTCAGTACCGTAGGCGATCAGCATTACCTCACGCACACCGGATGTGGAATACACCACGGTTGGGTTAGCATTGTAGGTGTAGTTCCAACTGCTCCCGTCATATTTCCAGTAATATTTGGTCGCATTGCCAGTTGTCCTGTTGATGAAGCATACTTCGGTCTGCCCCTTGTCGTTAATGCGCTGCACAAAATCAAAATCGGCTACAGGTGCAGGACGGGTTTCATACACGAACTTGTACTGGCCGTAACCTCCCCTTGGGGAAACCTGTAGGAAATAGGTGCCCTTGCCCAAAGTTGTTTTCCAATTATAGGTCATCGTGTCCACCTTTTCCCAAGTGGATGGTCCGGACAATGAGCCTATTTCATCAACTACACCCTCATCCACCTGATAAAGCTTGAAATAGAGTCCCAACTTGTCATCCAGCACACTGCCATGGCCGCTTCCGGGATAGCACTGGGACAAGACATTGATGGAGCCGTTTGAAGGCAGCGTCACAATGTACCAGTCCTCCATATCCTGATAGTAGCCAGTGCTGTCCATGGCACCGTCATATCCGATATGGCCGAAAGCGGTGTCCCCCTCCCGCAAGGCGGTTGCCTGCGCCCAGGTGTCGTTCGGTTCGGCATCGCTGCCTATTTCAGGATATTCCAAACTAATATTGAAATCATATGTGGCGATACCTACGGACGGTGTTATCCGGAAAAAATAGGTTCCCTTGCCAACACCCATCGACCGGGCACGCTTGAGAGTGTCCCACACCGACTGGTAGTCGCCGTTCAGTCCGCGATAATATACAAACGAACTGTCCGGCATCATATAATGTAAGGAGCTCCAATCGAAACGGCAGTCCCCCTCCCCCTTGTGTCTGATATTGAAGACCGCACTGATATTACAGTCCTTATCCACTGTAAGCTTATATGCGTCATTATAGTCATACTCCATCCGGGTCTGGTCATAGAAACCGGCATGGCCGTACATGGTGTCACCCGGTTTCACCGGCAGTGCCTGTATGAACTCGTCATTCGGTTCAGCATCGGACGGCTCGCCGTAATTGAATGTATCCAACTTCAAATCATACGTGCATAGTCCCACGGAGGGGCTCACACGGAAATAATAGGTACCTGCCGAAAGTCCCATGTAACGGTACTGCTTTACCGTGTCGAACACACCATAATTGTTGTCATTCCTCCATCCGCCAACAGGAGTGTTGCCGAAAATGCTGTCACCGTAACGTATCTGCCAACCGTCCATTTCAAAGCGGCAATCCCCTTCGCCCTTTGGCCGGATATTGGCAAGCAGACGCACGTCACAGTCCTTCTCTACAGTAAACTTATAGCAGTCGTAATAGTCATGCTGCAAACGGTCCTTGTCGAAAAATCCGACATGGCCGTATGTTGTCTTGCCCGGTACCAGCGGAACGGCCTGCAGGTAGTTGTCGTTCTCCTCCGGATCATCCGGCACATTGTATTCGTCAACAGTCAGCTTCAGATTGTAATAGCCAAAACCGACGTAAGGGTAGATGCGGAAGTAATAGGTGCCTGCCGACAAGCCCTTGAACCGCACCCGTTTCACAGTGTCAAACACACCATAATTGTTGTCATTCCTCCATCCTCCGATGAACACGTTGCTGAAAGTGCTGTCACCATACAGGAACTGCCAGCCGTCCATGTCAAGACGTATGTTGTCCCCATTTGTGCCGGGGCATGGCGTGATGTGGAACTCCAACTTCACATCGCAGTCATTCCTGACAGTGAACTTATAGCAGTCGTAAAAATCCTGGGTGGAGGAGTCATGGTTTTCAAACCCGATATGTCCGTATGCGGTGACACCGTTTTTGATTTCAACAGCATGGAAATAGTCGTTATTAGGTTCCGGATCGTTCGGATAACCGGCTCCACCGTCCCAAAGATAACGCACCTTGAATGAGGATGCAGCTGTGCTTGCCCTGTTCACACGCAGGAAATATGTGCCGTCGGAACGCTTGGTGAAACGCCAGCGCAGCGTGTCCCCTACCCTGCTTCCGAACGCCCTGTCACTGCTTGACCCGCCGGACATCCATATTTTCTCGAGTGTGCTGTCCGCATTAAGCCGGTAGAAACTCATGTCGATGAATGAGCTGCTGCCTCCTGCCATAGAAATGAGCGCCATCTCTATATCAAGATATGATTCCCCCTTGATGTCCAGACGGTAATAATAGTCATCCCTAATGTTTTTCGCCACAGAATCCTGCTTTGGCCACACGCCGTTCTGTAGCCGGACAGCCTTTTGCCAGGTGTCCTGCGCCATGGTACCGCCTGACAGCAGCACTGCACACAATAAAATACACAAACGTTTCATATTTATCCAGTATTAATGAATGTTTCTGTCACAAAAAATTCAGGCCCTCACACCGTCTCCGCGTAGAAGATTATGGTACGCCCCTTGATACGGACATGGTGCTCCTCCTCCAACGAACGGATAATATCATCAATGCGCGGATCGGAAAATTCGATGCAGCCTTTGCCATCAGAGAGCAGTATGTGGTCATGCGGCGCTCTCCGGAATGAGCACTCATACACCGCTGCGCCGGTATTGAACCGGAGCTTGCGCACGAGTCCGCAATCCTCCATCAGTTCCAGCGTGTGGTACAATGTTGTACGGCTCACCTGATATTTTTTCTGCTTCAGTCCGGCATGCAGCGCCTCCACATCAAAATGTCCGCCGCATCTGCATGCTTCGCGCAGGACGGCAAAACGTTCCGAAGTACGGCTCAAACCTTTTTTTTCCAGATAATCGTAAAAAATCTGCCGGTATTCTTCAAAAACATCCTCCTCCATCACGCCTCTTAGTTACCGTTATCCGACACTGACGCCGGCAGTTACAGGTGATTGGGTTGTAAGCAGCACCAGCCTGCCGTCCTTGTCGGCGGCTGAAAGCAGCATGCCTTCACTGACCACCCCCTTGAGCTTGCGCGGCTCGAAGTTGGCGATGAAACAGACCTGCAGGCCAACCAGCTTTTCCGGTTCGGGATAGGACTGGGCGATGCCCGAAACGATGGTGCGGCGCTTGTCCCCATCATCAATGAGGAATTGCAGAAGCTTGTCAGCCTTGGGCACTTTGGTGCATTCCAGCACCGTGCCGACCCTGATGTCCACCTTCTGGAAATCTTCGAAACTCACTTTATCCTTATATGGTTCAGGCTTCCATGCCTGCTGTTCGTTCGCAAGCTTTGTGTCGGCCAACCGTTGCATTTGGGCGTCAATGGCCGTGTCCTCAACCTTTTCGAACAGCAGTTCGGGTGTCTCCAGCAGCCCGCCCTCAGGCAGCAGCCGCGCACTTCCGGCAGCCTGCCAGTCCGCCGCCTCCAGATGCAGCATCCGGGACAGCTTTTCCGCCGTGAACGGGAGGAAAGGACGGCAAAGAATCGCAAGGTTTGCGCAAATCTGCAGCGAATAGTGCAACGCCGTCATCGCCTCATCGGGATTCTCCTTTATCCTTTTCCACGGCTCCGTCTCGGTCAGGTATTTGTTGCCCAGACGGGCCAGGTTCATCATTTCGGCCAACGCATCGCGGAAATGGTATGTCTCGATGGCGCGTCCGATGCGCTCCGGGAAGCTCTCCATCTCCTTCACCAGCTGCAGCTCCAGTTCGCCGGTATGGCCTGCTGCCGGGACTTTTCCGCCATTATACTTATGCGTCAGTACCATGGTGCGATGGACAAAATTGCCGAAAATGGCCACCAGCTCGCTGTTGTTCTTAAGTTGGAAATCCTTCCAGGTGAAATCGTTGTCCTTGGTCTCCGGCGCGTTGCTGCATAACACGTAGCGCAGCACATCCTGCTTGCCGGGGAAATCCTTCAGGTATTCGTGCAGCCAGACCGCCCAGTTTCTCGAAGTGGAAATCTTGTCCCCTTCCAGATTAAGGAACTCGTTGGCAGGCACATTGGCCGGCAGGATATAGCTGCCGTCGGCATGGAGCATCGAAGGGAAAATGATGCAATGGAAGACAATGTTGTCCTTGCCGATGAAATGCACCAACTTGGTCTCCTGATCCTTCCACCATTTCTCCCAATCGTCGCCCTTCAGCTGCCTTGTAAAGCTGATGTATCCGATCGGCGCGTCGAACCAGACGTAAAGCACCTTGCCGTCCGCGCCTTCAATCGGAACCTTCACACCCCAGTCGAGGTCACGTGTGACCGCACGGGGCTGCAGACCGGCGTCAATCCAGGATTTGCACTGGCCGTACACGTTGGTTTTCCAATCCTTGTGACCTTCGAGAATCCATTGGCGCAGCCACGGCTCATCCTTGTCCAACGGCAGGAACCAGTGTCTGGTCTCCCTCATCACCGGCTGCGAGCCGCTCAAGGCCGATTTCGGGTTGATCAGGTCGGTCGGATTCAATGATGTTCCGCATGCCTCGCACTGGTCGCCATAGGCGTTTTCGTTGCCGCAGTGGGGGCAGGTGCCTGTGATGTAGCGGTCGGCCAGGAACTGGTGCGCCTCCTCGTCATAATATTGCAGGGAGCTCTTTTCAATGAACTTTCCCGCCTCATAAAGCCTCTTGAAATAGGCGGCGGCCGTCTCGTGATGCTCCTTGCAGCTTGTACGGCTGTAAATGTCGAACGAGATGCCAAGTTCAGCAAATGATTCCTTGATTATACTGTGGTAACGGTCCACAATGTCCTGTGGGGTGCAGCCCTCCTTGCGCGCCTTGATGGTGATTGGCACGCCGTGCTCGTCCGAGCCTCCGATAAACAGGACATCCTGCCCCATCGCCCGCAGATAGCGGACATAGATGTCGGCGGGCACATAAACCCCGGCCAGATGCCCGATATGCACCGGCCCGTTGGCATAGGGAAGGGCTGTGGTTACAGTATAGCGTTTGTATTTGGATTCTGTATACATGCTCACATTCTTTTATTTGACCGGTGCCGGCACCTCCACCTCCTCGTAGGCCTCAATCTGGTCACCGACCACCACGTCGTTGAAACTTTCAATATTCAGACCGCACTCCAATCCGGCCGTCACCTCCTTGGCGTCATCCTTGAAACGCTTGAGAGAACCAAGGCGGCCATTGTCATGGATCACGATGCCGTCGCGGATCACGCGCACCTTGGAGGAGCGCTGGATCTTGCCGTCCAGCACATAGCATCCGGCGATGACACCCACCTTCGAAATGCGGAAGGTCTCCCTCACCTCCAGGTTGGCAACCACCTGCTCCTTAACCTCAGGAGCCTTCATTCCGGCGATAGCAGCCTTCAGGTCGTCGATTGCGGAATAGATGACGGAATAGACGCGGATGTCCACCTGCTCCTGCTCCGCCACCCGCTTGGCACCTGAAGAGGGGCGCACCTGGAAGGCGATGATGATTGCGTTCGAAGCCGAAGCCAGCAGCACATCCGATTCGGTCACCTGACCCACCGACTTGTGGATCACATTCACCTGAACATCGGCGGTGGAGAGTTTCAGGATTTCGTCGGACAACGCCTCGATGGAGCCGTCCACATCGCCCTTTACAATGACGTTCAGCTCCTGGAAGTCGCCCACGGCTATACGGCGGCCAAGCTCGTCCAGCGTGATGTGCTTCTGCGTGCGCAGCCCCTGCTCGCGCAGCAGCTGGGAACGCTTGTTGACAATGGCTCTCGCCTCCTTGTCGGTCTTATATGTGCGGAAGGTGTCGCCTGCCTGCGGTGCGCTGTTCAGTCCGAGCAGCAGCACCGGCACGGAGGGTCCGGCCTCCTTCACAATCTGGTTCTTTTCGTTGTACATCGCCCTGATTTTACCGTAGCTGGTGCCGGCGGCGATGATGTCGCCCGTCCGCAGGGTGCCGTTCTGCACCAGAATCTTGGCCACATATCCGCGCCCCTTGTCCAATGAGGACTCGATGACAGTGCCTGTCGGTTCGGCCTTCGGATTGGCCTTCAGGTCGAGCATCTCGGCTTCAATCAGAACCTTTTCAAGCAGCAGGTCCACATTGGTGCCCTTCTTGGCGGAGATGTCCTGGCTCTGGACCTTGCCTCCCCATTCCTCCACAAGGATGTTCATGTTGGCCAAAGCGGCACGGATCTTCTCCGGATCGGCACCCGGCTTGTCTATCTTGTTGATGGCGAAAATCATGGGGACGCCGGCCGCCTGCGCATGGTTGATGGCCTCGACGGTCTGCGGCATGATCTGGTCATCGGCTGCAATCACAATGATGACGATGTCGGTGATGCTGGCACCACGCGCACGCATGGCGGTGAACGCCTCATGACCCGGCGTGTCGAGGAATGTGATGGACTTGTCGCCCACCTTCACCTCATAGGCGCCGATATGCTGTGTTATACCACCCGCCTCGCCCTGAATCACGTTGGTGTTGCGGATATAGTCCAACAGGGAGGTCTTTCCGTGGTCCACATGACCCATCACTGTGATGATGGGCGCACGCGGCACCAGATCCTCCTCGCGGTCCTGCGGCTTCTCCTCCTCCTCCTCCAGTCCGACAAACTGGACGGTGAAGCCGTAGTTCTCGGCCAGCAGGGATATCGTCTCCGCCGAAAGCCGCTGGTTGATGGCCACCGCCAGCCCCAAGCTCATGCAGACCGAAATAATGTCCGTGACAGGTTTGTTCATCATTATAGCCAGTTCGTTGGCGGTGATGAACTCCGTCACCTTCAGCACGCTCTTCTCCTGTTCGTTGCGTTCCATCTCCTCCATCATCTCGTGCTGGATGTGTTCGCGTTTCTCCTTGCGGTGCTTCGAGGCCTGGCTTTTCTTCACAGGCGCCATGCCGGAATAGGTCTTGCGGATCTGTTCGGTAATCTCCTCGTCAGTGAAATCGACCTTGTATTTGCCCTTCTTGTCCTTGGACTTGGATCTTGAGGAACGCTCCTTCTCACCGAACGAAGCGGTGGATTTCTCATTGCCGGAATAGGCGGAGGCTTTGATGCGCTTGCGTTTTTTCTTGCCGCCCTCCGAATCGGAAGCCGATGAGCCGTCCGACTTGTCCCGTTTTGACTTGGTGGCATCCAGATCTATATGGGAAATCACCTTGGTGCCGGCCAACCGGGTGTACTCCGTCTTGAGGAAGTTGTCAGCCTTGGGAGCCTCCGGAGTCTCCGGCTTGTTCTCTATCTTTTTCTGCTCCTTCTGAGTTTTTTGCGCCTTCTGCTCCTTTTCCTTCTGTTTCCGTTTCTTCTGATCGCGCTCCCTTCTGCGCTCCTCCTGGCTCTTCCGTTTTGGCTTGGTGCTCTGGTTCAACTCATCCAGATTGATATGGCCGATGGTCTTCAACGCCGGACGTGCCACATTCTTGGCCAATGAGAAGACCTCCACCTTGGGGGTTTCCGGTTCTTCCGGTTCCGGTTCGGAATGGGTTGCCGGCTCTTCCGTCTGTTCAGGTTCAGGTTCAGGCTCATGCTCAGACTCAGACTCAGGTTCCGATACAACTGTCTGCCCGGGCTCGTCCGGTTGCACCGCAACCGGCTCCGGCTTCACAGGCGCGTCAGGTGTCTTCTCAACCACCGGCTCCGACGTTTCAACCGGTGCGGACAGCACCTCTGCCGGCTCTTCTGGCTTCACCGGCTCTTCCGGTTTCACATCCTCCGGCTTCACCGTTTCCGCCGCAGGCGCTACTGCCGATGACTTCTTTACCGCCGACTTGCGCCGTTTCGGTTTCTCATCACCCAGATCAATCTTGGTGACCACCTTGGGCTTTTTTGTTTCAATCGGAATGAAACCGGCACCGGAATCCTTCGACACCGGACGACCCAATCCGGTATCCTTGATGAAAATTTCACCGCTGGCGATAGGCTCCAGCTCCCGTTCCTTCTTCTTGATGACCGCAGGGGGTTCCTCCCCGGAAGCATCAGCTTTGCGGGAGCCGAAATCTATTTCTGACGATTTCTCCTTGATGGCCTTCTCCTTTTGATATTCAGCCACCAGCAGGTTATAATGCTCCTCCGTCAGTTTGGTGTTGGGCTCATCCTTGATCTCAAAACCTTTTTTTTGTAAAAAACTGACAATCGTGGCGGTGGAGACATTGAACTCCGATGCCGCCTTTCCCAATCTCGGTATCTTGATTTTTTCTGCCATGCTTCCTTTCTATTTCTTTAATACCTAACTATGAATAAACCTTGCCGTTACCGCACCTCAGTTCTCAAACTCGGCCCGCAGGATCCGCAACACCTCGTCAATGGTCTCCTCTTCAAGTTCAGTACTGTGCAGCAGCACATCCTTGCTCATTTCCAACACATTCTTGGCGGTGTTGCAGCCCACTTTCTTCAGTTCGTTAAGAATCCATTCGTCAATCTCGTCCTTGAACTCGCTCAGCTCAACATCCTCTTCATTCTCATTCTCCGAACCTTCACGAATAATTTCAATATCATATCCTGTCAGCTTGTTGGCCAGTTTGATGTTGCAGCCGCCCCGTCCGATGGCGAAAGAGACCTGATCCTTCGACAGAAATGCGGTGGCGGTCTTTTCCGCCTCATCCACCTCAATGCTGCTGATCTTGGCCGGACTCAACGCCCGCTGGATATACAATGCCGGATTGCTGGTGTAGGTGATCACATCCAGGTTCTCATTGCGCAATTCCCGGACAATGCCATGGATGCGGGACCCCTTCATGCCGATGCAGGAACCGACCGGATCAATCCGGTCATCGTAGGTCTCCACCGCAATTTTGGCCCGTTCGCCCGGCACGCGGACAATGTTCTTGATGGTAATCAGCCCGTCATAGATTTCCGGAATCTCCTCCTCCATCAGCCGTTCCAGGAACATGGGGGAGGTGCGGGAAGCGGTTATGATTGTGGAATTTGCGCCCATCTCCACCTTCAGCACCACGGCACGGATGCTGTCACCCTTCTTGTAGAAATCGCCGGGAATCTGCTCCGACTTCGGCAGCACCAGCTCGATGCCGTCCTCGTCCTGCAGCAGGATCTCCTTTTTCCAGGCCTGATGTACGGTGCCGGATACGATTTCTCCGATCCGTTTGCTGTATTTCTGGTAAATCACCTCCTTTTCATATTCCATGATCTTGCCGGCCAGATTCTGCCGGAGTGAAAGGATGTCCCTACGTCCAAAATCATCCAAACTGATTTTCTCACACAAATCCTCACCCACCTCAAAGTCCGGCTCGATTTTCACCGCATCGGACAGGGCGATCTGCGTGCTGGGATCCTCAACTTCGCCATCTTCGACAATCTCCAGCCAGCGCTGGAACTCCACATCCCCCTTGTCCACATTCACAATTACGCTCACATTGGCGTTTGGGCCGTATTTCCGGAGCAGCATGTGCTTGAAAATCTCCTCAAGAATATGCATCAGGGTTTCCCGTTCAATGTTCTTGAACTTCTTGAATTCTGAAAAGGTCTCTATTAAATTGATGTCCTCTTTCATAAGTATATTAGATATTAATATTCTGTTAAAAAGTCACTTCCACCTTGGCCTCCCGGATATCGGACATGGCAATGGTCCGCACCGTGGCCGGTTGTTTCCTAACCGCCGGCAGCTCCAAGGTCAGCTGCCGCTCGTCCACGGCAGTCAGTTTTCCCCTGACCTTGGTATCATCCGTCATTTTTACAGAAAGTGTTTTGCCGACCGCATTGCGGTACTGGCGCAACAGCTGTAACGGCCGCCCGATGCCGAAGGAGGAGACATTCAGCTCAAAATCGCACTTGTCCCTGTCCAACCGCTTCTCCACATACTTGCTCACGCGGATGCAGTCATCCACGTTCACCCCATTATCCCCATCCATGAAAACATAGATGGTCTGATCCGGTTTCACCTTAACCTCTGTCACGAACAGGTCGTCACGGCCCTCCAGAGCCTCCTGCACCAGTCCTGCAACCACTTCCTTGTTAATTGTCATTTCTGTCGTCTATAATAAAAAGAAGGAGCAAATGTGTCATTTCTCCTTCTCTGTTAAACCTTAACCCATAAACAATGGTTGCTCAAGCAGGATTCGAACCTACACAGACGGCACCAAAAACCGTAGTGCTACCATTACACCATTGAGCAAGTTCATTTGCAGGTGCAAAAGTAGAAAAAATCCGAATAACCATCAGCATTTCCTGAAAAAATATTTGACAAGGCAATAGTATTAATTTTTAATCACTTGCGAATAAAAACCATAACACTGCGCTCTTCTGCACCTGCAAAGGTGATGGAATCTTCGCAGCAAATCCGGATTTTTTCACACTTTTTTTACGAAAAAAAACGAAAGATTCATCCATTTATAGTACATTTGCATTTTATTTACAATAATACAAGTTTTATCTTATGGAACAAATTATCCGTCAGTTTGCATTGGCCAACGAGGTGGGCGGGCCGGAACCTGTCCGGACAGGCTTCATCAATGACAGCTATATCCTTCCCGCCCTGTCTAAGGGCGGTGTCTCCTATTTCCTGCAGCGCATCAACCACCATATCTTTGAAAATGTGGAGGGGTTGCAGCAGAACATACTTAAAGTGACCGGACACATCAGGCAGAAACTCACTGCAGCCGGCGAAACCGATGTGGAGCGCAAGGTGCTGCACCTGATCCCCACCCGCGACGGAAAGTTGTTTTACCGCACCCCCGAAGGTGACTGCTGGCGTGTATACCGGCTGATCGAAAACGCCCTCTCCATGGACAAGGTGACTCCAGAGTCGGCCGGACTGGCGGGGGAGGCCTTCGGCCGTTTCCAGTGCCAGCTGTCGGACCTCCCTTTTTCCGAACTTTGCGAGACCATCCCGAATTTCCATAACATGGAATTCAGGCTTGAACAGTTCCATGACGCACTCCGGGAGAACAGGGCAAACCGTGCCGCCACGGCGGACTGTCCGGAAATCATACGGGAAATCACCTGCCGCGAGGAGGAGATGTGCATGGCCGAAAGGCTTTTCAGGGAGGGTAAGCTGCCCAAACGGATAAACCACTGCGACACTAAGGTCAACAACATGCTGTTCGACAGTGACGGCAAGCCGCTCTGCATAGTCGACCTTGATACTGTCATGCCCGGCTATGTGCTGAGCGATTTCGGCGACTTCATGCGCACCGCCGCAAACACCGGTGCCGAGGACGACCCTGACCTGGACCGCATCGGTGTGGACATGGAGGTCTTCACCGCCTACAGCCGCGGCTACCTGCGCGAAGCCGGTTTCCTCACCCCCATCGAGAAGGGGCTGCTCCCCTTCGGCTGCCGCCTGCTGAGCTATATGCAGGCCGTCCGCTTCTTCACCGACTACCTCAACGGTGACACCTATTATAAAATACAATATCCGGAACACAACATTGTCCGCACACGGGCGCAGCTGCGGCTGCTCTTTGAGCAGGAGAAGATGCGCGAAGCCATGGAGACGGTCATCCGGAGCCTTTAACACACCATTTTAACAAAAAAAACAGAGCCATGCCAAATGCGCATTCATTTAATCGCGACGTACAGGGCAAGCCTGTGCGCCTTTACACAATCACCGGTGGCGGACTGCTGATGCAGGTCACCAACTACGGTGCCAAGATAGTCAGCCTGATGGTTCCCGACACCAACGGAAAATTGGCCGATATTGTGCTCGGCTTCTCCACCTTGGACGAATGGCTGTCACAGGAGACCTATTTCAACGGCATAAACGGACGATGCACAGGGCGTGTCAGCGGCGGGCGCTTTTCCATTGACGGCACCGATTACGAACTGGTGCGTAACAGCGGGGGGAACGCGCTGCACGGCGGCCTGCACGGATTCAATGAGAAGGTGTGGGATGTGCAGGAGAGCAGTGCCCGGCATATAACCCTGCACTACCGCTCCGAGGCGGGCGAGGAGGGATACCCGGGCAACCTTGACGTATGGGTCACCTACCGGCTGACCGGCACCCCCGCATTAAACATCAGCTACAAGGCCGTCACCGACGCACCGACCATCCTGAATCTTACCAACCACGCCTACTTCAATCTGAAAGGTGAGGGCGAGGGCGACATCCGGGACCACAGGCTGCAGGTTTTTGCCGACGAGTACATCCCATACGACGAGACCGTCGCCCCGACCGGCGAGGTGCTGCCTGTGGAAGGTACACCCATGGACTTCCGCGAACCGGTCACAATCGGCGACCGGATTGACACCCCATTTTTTGCAATGGGGCGCGGCATTGACAACGGTTGGGCCCTGCCCGGCTGGCGGGAATACAGAATGGATTCGGAGCGGTTGCAGAAAGCCGCCGTCCTTTCGGGCGGCGGACGCACAATGGAGGTGTGGACCACATTCCCCTGCATGCAGGTGTACAGCGGCAACTATGTGGAGCGGCATGCCGGCAAATCCGGCCGGATGTATGACGTGCAGCACGCCATCTGTTTGGAGGCGCAGGGCTTTCCGGACGCGGCCAACCATCCGCTGTTCCCCAGTCCGGTATTGCGCCCGGGAGAGACCTTTTCGGGCATATGCGAATACAGGTTCACCAATGAACCGGCATAATCCGGTGCCGCCATCTCTTTTTCCAACCAATAAAAAAAAAGACGGTTTCCCGTAATATTCCACAGACGGGTACGTTTGTTAAATTTTAAACATCGGCTAAAAACATTTGAATTAAGATATGACATCCCAAGAAATAAGGCAGGCGTTCCTGCAATTCTTCCAATCGAAACAGCACCACATCGTGCCCTCCGCCCCGATGGTGGTCAAAAACGACCCCACCCTCATGTTCACCAACGCCGGCATGAACCAGTTCAAGGACATCTTCCTGGGCAACGCCCCCGCCCCCTACCCCCGTGTGGCCGACTCGCAGAAATG
>DBYD01000029.1:1181-5336 GCA_002309855.1 Bacteroidales bacterium UBA1195 | reverse complement strand
ATGTTCGAGATGCTGGGCAACTGGTCCTTCGGCGACTATTTCAAGAAGGAGGCGATAGCCTACGCCTGGGAGTTCCTGACCGGAACCCTCAAGATTGACAAGACCAACCTCTATGTCACCGTGTTCGGCGGGGACAGCGGCGAAGGGCTTGAGATGGACAAGGAGGCATACGGATACTGGCAGGAGTGGGTTGATGAGAGCCATATACTCTCCGGCAGCAAGAAGGACAATTTTTGGGAGATGGGCGAACAGGGACCCTGCGGACCCTGCTCCGAGATCCACATCGACCTGCGGCCCGCATCGGAAAAGGAAAAGATTCCCGGCAGGGAGCTGGTGAACAAGGACCATCCGAGGGTCATCGAAATATGGAATCTCGTTTTCATGCAATACAACCGACTGGCGGACGGCACACTGGAACCGCTGAAGGCCAAGCATATCGATACCGGAATGGGCTTTGAGCGGCTCTGCATGGTGATGCAGGGCAAAGGCTCCAACTACGACACCGACATTTTCCAGCCGCTCATCCGGCATCTGGCGGAATTGTCAGGCATCGCCTACGGCAGTGACGAAAAGGCCGACATTGCCATGCGCGTCTGTGCCGACCACCTCCGCGCCGTAGCCTTCTCAATCGCGGACGGGCAGCTGCCCTCCAACATAAAGGCGGGGTATGTTATCAGGCGCATCCTGCGCCGCGCTGTCCGGTACGGATACACATTCCTCCATTTCAAGGAGCCGTTCCTGCACAGCATGGTGCCAATCCTTGTCGGACAGATGGGCGGACAGTTCCCGGAGCTGGCGAAGCAGCAGGTGCTGATCGGCCGCATCATCCTTGAGGAGGAGCAGGCATTCCTGCGCACCTTGAGCAACGGAATCCTGAAATTCGAGAAATATCTGGCCGACCATCCGGAGAGCCGCACCATCGACGGGGATTTCGCCTTCGAGCTGTTCGACACCTTCGGCTTCCCCATCGACCTGACGCAGCTGATGGCGCAGGAGCAGCAGTGGACGGTTGACATGGACGGGTTCCGCAAAGGGCTTGCGGCACAAAAGGAGCGTTCACGCGCGGCGGCGGCACAGGAGACTGCCGACTGGGTGCAGGTGCATCCCGAAACCGAGGAGCGGTTCATCGGCTACGACACGCTGGAGGCGGAGGTGCGCATTGTACGCTACCGCAAAGTCACCACAAAGGATAAGAGCTTCTACCAGTTAGTCTTCGACCAGACCCCATTCTACGGGGAGAGCGGCGGACAGGCCGGGGACACCGGATGTCTGCGCTCCGGCGACGAGTGCGTCCGCATTTTCAACACCCGTAAGGAGAACAACCTGATTGTCCATCTTGTGGAGAAGCTGCCTTCGGACCCGTCGGCACTCTTCCATGCGGAGACGGATGCAGGCCAGCGGCGGCGCACCGAAAACAACCACACAGCCACACACCTGCTGCATAAGGCATTGCGGAACGTGTTGGGGACCCATGTGGAGCAGAAGGGCTCCTCGGTGGATGCGGAACGGCTGCGCTTCGACTTCTCGCATTTCGCCAAGCTCAGCCGCGAGGAGCTGCGGAAGGTGGAGCAGCTTGTCAACGAGGACATACGCAGCAACATCCCGCTGGAGGAGCATCGCAACATGCCGATTGCTGAGGCGCGGAAACTGGGCGCGATGGCACTGTTCGGCGAAAAGTACGGGGAGTTTGTCCGCGTGGTGAAATATGGGGATTCGGTTGAATTCTGCGGCGGGACACATGTCTCCGCAACCGGCAACATCGGGCTGTTCCGCATTGTGGCGGAGAGTTCCGTGGCCGCCGGCATGAGGCGTATCGAGGCTGTAACCGGCGCGGCGGCGGAGCAGTGGGACGACCGGTTCCGCGACCTTCATGAGCAGCTTAGGGAGACGCTTAAAAACCCGAAGGACCTGATAGCCGCAGTGGAGAAGCTGGAGGCGGAGAACAGCGCCATGCACGCCGAACTGGAGGAGTTCCGCAAAAGGGAGGCCGCTGCCAAAAGCCGCGCCTTCGCCGAAAGGATTCTGGCTGACGCACAGCACCGGCTCGTCTGCAGGACCGATGAGGACATCAACGCGCTGAAGGACGCCTTTACCGCCCTGCGCCAGACCATTCCGGACATGGCGCTTGTGCTCGGTTCGCTGAATCAGGGCAAACCGTCGCTGCTGGTGGTGCTTGGCGACGAACGGGTGAAAAAGGGACAGCACGCAGGCAATATTGTCCGGGCGGCGGCCAAGGAGATCCAGGGCGGCGGCGGCGGACAGCCATTTTTCGCCACCGCAGGCGGCAAGAACCCGGAGGGGATTGACAAGGCGCTGGAGGTTGCGGAGGAGATGATTGACAAATAGTCTGCGATTTTCCCCGCCTTGGGCGGGAATACGTATCAGAATTTCAAGTACCTTTGCAAAATTAAAAACACACGCCCATGGAACAGACTTTAGAAAGAAAATATCCCGTTGGAATCCAGACCTTTGAAAGGTTAAGGATGGAAAATTATCTGTATATTGACAAAACCGACCTGGTATGGAGAATGACAAAGGAAAGCCCCTTTGTTTTCCTCAGCCGCCCGCGCAGGTTCGGCAAATCACTGCTCACAACCACGCTGGACTCCTATTTCAAAGGTGATAAGGAGCTGTTCGAAGGTCTGAAAATCATGGAGCTGGAAAAGGAATGGAAGCAGTATCCGGTAATACATATGGATTTGAGCGTGACGAAAGGCAAGGAATCCGCATCGGAACTCCATAGGGCGCTTCTACTGTTATTGGAACCGCTAGAAGAACAATATGGAAAAAAAGAGAGTGAAAAAACTCCAGGAGAACGGCTCCACGGTCTGATTAGAAGAGCCTACGAACAGACCGGAGCACAGGTGGCCGTAATCATTGACGAATACGATGCACCGTTACTGGAGGTGCTGCATGAGGAGGATCGGCTACCGGAATACCGCCGCGTGATGCAGGAGTTCTACCAGCCGCTGAAGGCAAGTGAGGCCATGATCCGCTTCTGCTTCATCACCGGCATAACAAAGTTCTCGCAACTTTCCATCTTCTCCACCATCAACAATCTGACCAACATCTCCATGGACGACAGATACGCAGCCATCTGCGGCATAACTGAGCAGGAGCTAGTTACCGACATGGTGCCAGATATTGCAATGCTTGCGCAAAAACAGGGATGCACGCCGGAGGAGATGCACGCCAAGCTGAAAATGCAGTATGACGGCTACCGCTTCTCGGAGGATTCACCGGAGATATACAACCCTTTCAGCCTGCTGAAATGTTTCAACCATAAAAAGATTGACAACTATTGGTTTGAGAGTGGAACGCCCACATTCCTAATCCGTCAGATGCGGCATTTCCGCACCGACATAACCACAATGGACCGAATTGAGGTTCCTGATTCGGCATTCGACCGTCCTCCGGAGGCCATGACTACAGCACTGCCGTTGTTATACCAGAGCGGTTACCTGACCATCAAGGATTATGACCGGGATACACGCCTGTTTATGCTCTCCATTCCAAACATTGAGGTTAAGACAGGTCTGACGGAGGGACTTATTCCAGTCTACACCGGACTTGACGGTGCGGATGTGCAGGCAGGTTTTGCCGCCAAGTTCTGGCGTGCGCTGAAGCGGGAGGATATTGGTGCCGCCATGGAGGAGATGAAGGCCTTTCTGGCAGGCATCCCCTACGTGGAGGGCTTCCAGAAAAAGCTGGAGGAGGTGAAGAACTATGAAGGCTTTTATGAGTACACCTTCTGGCTTATCTTCAACATGCTGAACGTCTATGCACGCACGCAGGTCAAATGCAAGAACGGCAGGATTGACTTCGTGGTGCTTATGCCGGAGACAACCTGGGTGTTTGAACTGAAGGTTAACGGCACGGCGCAGGAGGCTCTTGAACAGATCAACAGCAAGGGCTATGCTATCCCCTACCAGACCGAAGGCCGCCGCGTGGTGAAGGTGGGCGTGCAGTTCGCCCGCGACACCATGACCGTCGGGGAGTGGGTGGTGGAATAGATTCCCCCAATCCACGGGAATTCCGGTGGCGGAGATCAAAGGGATGTGAAAAACAACAGGGCCGCGCCGGGGAGGCGTCGAGCCCTGTCGTAACATTCGTTTTTATTTCTTTTTGTCGAACAGGTAGTAAAGGGAGAATTCC
>DBYD01000029.1:0-1153 GCA_002309855.1 Bacteroidales bacterium UBA1195 | reverse complement strand
TGATGGCAGTTGTAATCGGAATAGGATTTGTAGATGCTTTTGGGCAGGCTGTCATCCCTACAGTATTGTATGCTGCTCCCATCCATGAACTCTATTGGGCAGAAGGTTCACATGCGCATAAGAGGAGGGTCAGCATTCCTAAAATCATCAGTGGGCACTTTATAATAGTTTTGTTTTTTATAAATAACGTTCATGCTGCCTGAAATATTACATCTGTTAGGACTTTTGGTCAGAACCGGTATCCCATCATCAGATTCAGCACCCTGTTTTTGGAGCTGATGTTCCCACCTCCGCCATCGGTCAGGTTGTCTGTAAGCCCCAGTTCATATCGCAGGCCGGCAGATACCCTTTCGGTTATAAGATAGTTGGCACCGAAAGTCACACCGATGTTAAACAGATTGTAATAATCCTGTTGCAACGTTGTTCTGTTTTTGAATTCAGGTTCGGAATATTTCTCAATGTTTGACGCAATCAGGAGAATTCCGAACTGGGGGCCTGCCTGCAAGTTTAATTTGTTGTCCAACAGATTCACATTAAGCAATACAGGTATCTTCAGGTTATGGGTTAAAATGGTGTTTTTCATTTTAAAACTCTCCATGTCACTGTTGAATCCCTGCAATCCATACAGAAGCTCCGCTGACAGGCCGAACATGTCCGTGAAGTCGTATTGTCCGAAGAAACCTGCAGTCACCCCTGGTTGGAAAGGATGTTGGGTCTCAATAGGGTCTTCGTCATGGCTCATGGTTGACAAACTGAATCCGGCTTTAATTCCGAACGAGAAGTTTTGGGCGTTGCTGTACAAACCACAGCAAACTGCCAGTAATGCGGTAATGAATGTCTTTTTCATGTTGAAAATGTTTTTGGTTAATAATTTCTTTGATTTTAAATTTGCATCTCTTTTTGCGAAATGCTCGTGGTTGTTAAAAATTACATTTGACATAACAATAATATTTAGTTATAACTATTTATTCTGATATATTCCCCTTCACTATATATAATACGCTTGGGGAACCCAATTTCTCACACTAAAATGAAAAAAAAAATTCATTTTTTATAATATATTAAAATACAAATGGTTATAAAATGAGGGAAAATCTCGTTTTTTTCCGCCACGGGAGACGTTCCGTATTAGGATTTTGATTATTTTTGCAAA
>DBYD01000064.1 GCA_002309855.1 Bacteroidales bacterium UBA1195 | reverse complement strand
TACAAATCCATTCCGTTCCCGCAGAAGGATTTGCAAAAATAATCAAAATCCAGATACGGAATTCCGCCCGTGGCGAAAAAAAAAAAAAAAAACCTGTAATTTTCCGTATGGTTGAAACGTTTTATCTATGTTGAACATAAAATAATTGACATGAAAACACAAAGATTTTTGCCGGTTCTGGCAACGGTTATCCTCGCAGGCGCGATGTTCCTCGCGGGCTGCGAGAAGGAAACACCTGCTGGAACAACTGGAATACAACAGGAATGGCCTTTGCCTCAAAATCGTACGGGCTATGTTGTGGATAAAATAACATGGTACGAGTCTTCAACAAACCATACAGAGGCCTATTATGAGTATAATGAAGATAACAAATTGGTGAAAAGAATCATAAATGTCACAATTATGGAATCGTACGGTTTGAGGAACAGCACGTACATAGACACCTTTTTATATCAGAACGGTCATGTAAGCAGAATTCATACGACAGCATCACCTGAAGAAAACTTTGGTCGTCCGGATTGGATTTTTTACTATGATGAGCAGGGAAGACTGATGCGTTACGAATACGGTAACAATGTTGTTTGTGTCGCCTATAGCAATGGATTGCCTTATAAAATATATAAACCTGACAATGAAGAATTTTATACTATTTTGAAATATGACAGTGCCGGCAACATCGTGCGCACGGATTCACGTGTTCCAGAATGCAACATGTGGGGGGATCCGACAGGAAGATTTGAAATCCGCACATCAACGTATGAATACGATAACGCTCCAAGGCCTAATTTCAATTTGGATAACGTATGGGGTTATGAACCTATTTTCGGCATGGGTACATCATATGAGACCTGCGTGCGTATCCTTTCAAAAAACAATATGAAACGGTATAGTGTCGGACCTGAAACATGGGAATATGAGTATAATGAACTCGGTTTTCCTAAAACAATGTACTTTCAGTTTGCCAATGTTGTACCCACACACCGGACTGTTTACACATTTACATATCGCCAGGTGAATAATAAGATGTAGTGCTGCCATATATGATGTTGTAGAGACGTGGCGCGCCGCGTCTCTACATCGTCCCTACAACAACGGTATTTTCCGGATGCGATAATGGCCGTTTGCCGGATACGCCCCGCCGCCAAATGGCGGAAAAAAAACGCACCCCTGTAATATTCCGTATGGTTGAAACGTTTTATCTATGTTGAACATTAAAACAATTGACATGAAAACACAAAGATTTTTGCCGCTTCTGGCAACAGTTATCCTCGCAGGCGCGATGTTCCTCGCGGGCTGCGAGAAGGAGAAGAATGAATCGCTGCCCGGAACCTGGGAATACCAAAGCGGAACCATGGAATTATTCTCCAGCTGGCCGGCCCCGCACGACACCATCATCGCATTAGGCGATTCTCCGGACATCAAAAAGGTTGTTTTCCAAGAAGACGGAACAGCTGTCATCTGGAGATGGGATGGTGCGGAAACATTAGGGAAAAACTATGAAACCCGCACCTATGCCTGGAGATTGAACGCCACAAAAGACACCATCCAGCTGACATCACCGGAACTGGGTGATATGCAATGGCGCATCAACAGCCTTACCCGCCGCAAACTGGAGGTTTCCTTCACTTTCTATTATTTCGGCCCCGAGGCCGGTTCATCCACCCGATTCAATTACCTGTTCCAAAAAACAGTTTCAAAATAACAACAGAAAACACGCTCATATTATACTATGACAACAATAAAAAATATTTGCAATTTGAAAAAGTAAATAATTAGAAGTTCCCTTAAAACAATTGACATGAAAACACAAAGATTTTTGCCGGTTCTGGCAACGGTTATCCTCGCAGGCGCGATGTTCCTCGCGGGATGCGAGAAGGAAAAGAAGACAAGTGATGATATCACCAATGTCAAGTGGCATCTTACAAAATTTGTGGATGTTGCGAATCACAAGGAAGATGTGCCTGTTCCCGCAGATAACACACACTATTTTTGGATAAAATTATGCAACGACACCTTACAAGGGTTCGGACAGGTTAACGAAATGGCAGGATGCTATACCATTTCCGGATCCAAAATACACATCTATAATTTTGGCTGTACAAAAATATGTCCTTTAGATAGCTATGAGAACGATTTCTTTTCCGCTATAAAAAAAGCCGACTCCTTCAAGTCAGACGGGAAAACACTCCATATCTATTACGATGGGGATAAGAAATATTTGCAATTCGAAAAAGTAAATAATTAGAAGTTCCCTAAAGAGAAAGAAGTGAATATGAAAAAAATATTTTTTATTGGATGTTTGGTTTTGGGGATGTTTGCCGTGCAGGCGAAGGACACAACCCCATCAATGAAAATTCAGGCTGATGGGACAGGGAACGTCTCACCTTTTGCCCTGCAGGTGCATTTGGGAGAGGGTTTTGGGAACAACCTGGTTTGGTTGGGGCGAATCACATCCGGAGGTGTCAGCGGACATTATTCCTTGAACAGCCGTTGGTCGTTGTGGCTCGGCCTGGACTACCAATACAGGCTGACAAAAGGCTACTATAGGGATTCTGATGGAAAAAAGACACCCTTCACCAGCAAAAGCCATTATTTCTGCCTGCCGTTTCAAGTGGATTATCAGGGACCCCGTTGGTTTTACCTGCATGCGGGTCCCTACGTCGAACGGGCCTATGACCGTTGGATTGGCGCCAATGCGTTTGAGGTCTGCGTGGTGGGCGGCATGTTGGGGACAGGCGCTCATTTCAGGCTTACGGAAAAATCCGGTCTCCGTGCCGGTCTGACATTTTCTGTCGGTTCACAGCTTGAGCGTTTTAAAGAATATGTTTATGACAAAAATGAGAATACCTACAAAGATATGGGGCTTTCCAAAAACATTCATGTCCAGCATCTGGCATATTTCAACTGTATTTTCCAAGTAGGGTATCAGTATCATTTTTAGATTTTTAAAAAATATGATAAAAAATGCTGACATATTCACATCCCTTTGATCTCCTCTGTTTGCAGAATGAAAAAAATATGCAGAAGGTTTCCATATATGTATATTTTTTTTGTACTTTTGCATCATGGAAAGAAAGGTATTTTATTATAAACGCTATTTTATAGATTTCTTCCTTTCACTTGAAAAAGGCGCACAGAGGAAAATCGCTTATGTGATTGATGTGCTGAAAACACAGCAACGTCCGGGTGCGAATTTTGTAAAACATGTGCGGGAAGGTGTGTATGAACTTCGTGCGCAGCATGAAGGGAATATTTACAGGGCATTTTTCATTTTTGATGAAGGAAATATTGTGATGCTGTTCAACGGCTTTCAGAAAAAGACACAGAAAACCCCCGAAAAAGAGATAGAAAAGGCAATAAAACTAAAAGATGAGTATTATGCAGGCAAATAAAAAAGAGATTGGTGATTTTGATGAGGTCATGAATTCCCTTTACGGGGAACCGGGTTCGGCCGAGCGTGAAAGTTTCCGTCGTGAGGCGTTTGCCTATTGCGTGGGATCCATAATTCACGATGCCAGAAAACGTGAAGGTATGACACAGTTGGAATTGGCGGAAAGGGTAGGCACCCAAAAATCCTATATTTCCCGGATAGAAACCGGAAAGGTTGAACCCAGTGCCGGTCTGTTCCTGAATATAATCAATATTTTGGGATTGACTATCGCCCGCCCGGTTTAGGGGAACGTCATACCATGTAATATTTCGGGAACATGAACGTAATACATTTGTCGGACATTAAAATAATAATATGGGAAAACAAAGGACAACGCCATTTCTGGCGACAGTGGTTATTGCAGGCGCACTGATTTTTGCAGGCTGCAAAAAGGACAACAGCGAAAAGCTGCCCGGAACATGGGAATACCAATACGGATCGGTTGAAGTGCAATACGACGGGACGGGGCCGTATGAAGGATACAACCCGATGGGTGAGACCCCTGACATAAGGAAGGTCGTCTTCAATGAGGACGGCACGGCCTCCGTCTGGAGGTGGGACGGTGCATACACCGCAGAGAAAAACTACGAGGCATACCCCTACACCTGGGAATTCTCCGCACAAAAGGACTCCATATACCTCGCATCGTCCGAGCGGGCGGACAAGATGTCCTGGAAAATCCACCACTTCACCAACCATGAACTGGACATTTCATTCTGCCATCACATTGGCGATAAGGAAAACCACATGTCAATCCGATACATATACGTGTTCCATAAAAAAAGGAATTCCAAATAACATAGAGGCATGGGCAACGATTCCGACTTTATCCGCATCCGGCACGCCACCGAAAACAACCTGAAGGACATTTCGTTAGAAATTCCCAAAAGGCAGATTACAGTTTTCACCGGCCTCTCCGGCTCCGGAAAATCCTCCCTGGTGCTTGACACAATCGCCGCCAAATCGCGGCGTGAGCTCAACGACACCTTCCCCTCCTTTGTGCAGCAGTACCTGCCCAAATACGGCCGTCCGCACGTTGAGGAGGTGGAAAACCTGCCCATCGCCATCGTGATCGAGCAGCGCAAGCCCGCCACAAACTCCCGCTCCACCGTCGGCACATACACCGACATCTACGCCCTGCTGCGGCTGCTCTTCTCCCGCATCGGACAGCCCTTTGTTGGCTACTCGGACATGTTCTCCTTCAACCATCCTCAGGGGAGCTGCCCGCGCTGCGCCGGACTGGGCGAAATCCGCGAGCTGGACATCCACAAGTTAGTGGACTTCGACAAGTCGCTCAACGACGAGGACACAATCCACTACATCGCATTCGGCAAGGGGGGTTGGCGATGGATCCGCTACGCCCACAGCGGCCTCTTCGACCTGGACAAGAAGATAAGGGACTATTCTCCGGAGGAGCTTGAACTCTTCCTGAACTCCCCGCAGATCAAACTGAAAAACCCTCCGGCCAACTGGCCCAAGACAGCAAAGTACGAAGGGCTTATTCCACGCATGTACCGCAGCATCATCAACTCGGAGGAGGGGCTGCTGCACGCGGCGGTGCTCAACCCGATGCTGCACATGGGCGTCTGCCCCGACTGCCACGGCACACGGCTCAACCCCAAGGTGCTATCATGCCGGATAAACGGCATAAACATCGCAGAACTCTGCGCACTCAGCGTCAGCCGTTCGCTCCAATGGATGGAAAGGCTCCACCACCCGATGGCCGAGGACATCCGGCACGCCGTGGTGGAGCGTCTGGCCGCCCTGGAGGAGATCGGGCTCGGCTACCTTACGCTTGACCGTCCCATCGGCACACTCTCCGGCGGCGAGGCGCAGCGGTGCAAAATAGCAAAATATATAAACTCGCCGCTCTGCGACGTGATGTATATACTTGACGAACCCTCCGTCGGACTGCACGGCCACGACATCCGCCGGATGCAGCAGTCCGTCCGCAAGCTTAAGCAGCACGGCAACACGGTGCTGCTGGTGGAGCACCACAAGGAGATGATCCGCATCGCCGACCACATTGTGGAGATGGGCCCCGGCGCAGGTGCTGAAGGTGGGTGCATCATGTTTGAAGGCGGCTACGAGGCGCTGCGGCAGAGCGACACCGCCACCGGACGGATGCTGCGCAGCTCAATACCATTCAAGGAAAAAGTCCGCACCCCAAACGGCTTTTTCAGGCTGGAAGGGGCATCGCTGCACAACCTCAAGAATGTGGATGTGGAGCTGCCCACAGGGGTGCTGTGCGGAATAGCAGGCGTGGCCGGCTCGGGCAAAAGCTCGCTGATGGAATGCTTCCGCAAAACCTTTCCCCATCCGGAGGAGATAGTATATATAAGCCAGAAGGATATCGGCATAAGCCTGCGCTCAACCCCCGCCACCTACCTTGATGCGGCTGACGACATCAGGAAGCTCTTCGCCCGCGAAAACCGTGTTAAGGCCGACCTCTTCACCTTCAACGGCAAGGGCGGCTGCCCAACCTGCGGCGGCAAGGGGGTCATCGTCTCCGACATGGCCTTCATGGACAGCATCGAGACTGTCTGCGAGGCCTGCGGCGGACTGCGCTACTCAAACGAGGTGCTGCAATACAGATGGAACGGAATGAACATAGCGGAGGTGATGGACCTGACCGCTGAAAAGGCCTGCAGGCTGCTGGCAGGAAATGCGGCCGCAGTAAAACTGGAGCCGCTCCTGCGTGTCGGGCTGGGCTACCTGCATCTGAACCAGTCGCTCTCCACCCTCTCCGGCGGCGAGCTGCAACGGATAAAGCTGGCCTCCTACCTGAACGAGAAGGGCAAGATATTTATCCTCGACGAACCCACCGACGGCCTGCACATGGAGGACATACGCCGCCTGATGCAGCTGTTCGACCGGATGACCGACAGCGGAAACAGCCTCTTCCTCATCGAGCACAACAGCGACGTGCTGTGCCAGGCCGACTACATCATAGAGCTGGGGCCGGGCGGCGGCGAGGCGGGCGGACGCATACTCTTCGCCGGAACACCCGAGGCGATGCTCTCCTGCCCTGAATCCGTAACCAAGGACTACCTGTAACCTACAGCATCGGATAAAAAAAATGAGGGCAGGCACAATATTCCGCCCCAATTTGGGTTAATAATGCAAATGCACGTGCAGACACCCATGCAGTCTAACATTATCAGAAACACATCCAAACTGTTATCGGCGAATGTCATCGCCCAAGTCATCGGTATAGCGGTATATCCCATACTGACACGGCTTTACCTTCCGGATGACTTCGGCACGCTGCACCTGTTCCTGACCATCGGCGGAATCGCCACCCTTTTCGCCACCGCCGAATACCAGAACGCCATACTGCTGCCCAAAAGCGAGAAGGACGCCGCAGCCTGTCTGCATGTCGGATTCTTCTCCACCCTTACGGTCTGCCTGCTGTTCCTGCTGCTCATACCATGTGCGCCGGCACTGTCAAACCTCTTCAATGCACCGGATCTGAAACGCCACTTCTGGCTGCTCTCCCCCTACATCTTCGCCGTTTCACTGTGGAGCCTTATGAACTTCTGGCACACCCGGCACGAACGCTTCACAGATGTCAGCATGTATCAGGTGACCCAATGTGTCTCCGGTGCGGGGCTGAAATGGGGGCTCGCACGCCACACCGGCGCCGGGCTGATTCTCGGAACGGTGCTGGCACCAATCATCGGTCTGGCCGTAAACATGTCCACAAGCTTTAAAAAAGCATTCAGGCCGCTGCTGCATCCCGACATGCGCGAATGCCGCCGCATGGCCCGGCAATATGCCAACTTTCCGAAATACTCACTTCCCCGCTGCATTGTCAACTATCTCAGCGGGAACCTGCCAATTTTATTGCTCACTCCCTTTTTCGGAGTGCAGCAGATCGGTTTCTACGGCATGGCCCTCACCCTTTCACTTACACCAATTAACCTGATTATAAAATCTATATATCAGGTTATCTTCCAAAACACCGCCCAACGGGTTCGGGAAAGGCGGCACATCAGCCCCTTTTTCAAGAAACTGATAACCCGATCAGCACTCATCACCCTGCCAGTTCTGGCAGCCCTCTTTTTTGTGCTGCCGTCGCTTACCTCCTGGCTGCTGGGCGCGGAATGGCACGTTACGGGGCACTATATCCGGTTCCTGCTGCCATGGCTGTTTGTGACCCTTCTGGCCGGTCCGGTCTGTTTCCTGCCTGACATATTCAAGAAACAGAAAAAGGCGCTGGGCTTCGAACTGCTGCTGCTTCTGCTGAGACTGGCAGGGCTGGCCGCAGGCATTGCCACCGGAAGTTTCGTCCTGGCCATCGCCTGCTACAGCATTGCCGGTTTTGCCGTCATCCTGATGCAACTCCTCTGGTTCAACCGGCTGGTTACAGACTACGAACGGGAGCTCTGAACAGGCCTGCCGCACGCAGCAACAAAAAAAGAGCGAACCACAAAAGGGTATTGCATTTTTAACTATCTTTGCACTTTATTTTTCCAATTATTAATAATACCGTTACTGACATGGAAATGAACACAGAACAAAAAGTGATATACATTATTGGCCAGATCAGGCCGCAACTGCAGGAGGACGGCGGTGACATCCGTTTTGTGGAGCTGACTCCGGATAACATTGTGAAAGTTGAGCTGCAGGGAGCATGCGGCTCCTGCCCCCACAGCCGCATGACCCTCAAGAACGGCGTGGAAAATGTCCTGAAACAGTACATTCCGGAAATCAAATGCGTCTATGACATCAACCTTGGTTTTTAACCCCATCAACTGATACACCATGAGCTTGAAATGCGGCATCACCGGCATCACCAATTCCGGCAAGACAACACTCTTCAACTGCATGTCCAAAACCAAGGCGCAAATCACAAACTTCGCCTTCAGCACGGGCAAATCCAACATCGGCATCTGCAACGTCCCCGATGAACGGTTGGACAAAATCCACAAGCTCATCCCCGCCGACAACCTCATATACGCACAGGTCGAGATTGTGGACATCCCAGGTCTCGCAAAAGGCTCCGCCAACGGGGAGGGAATCGGCAACGCCTTTCTGGCCGATGTGCGGCAGTGCGACACCCTGATCCATGTGCTCCGGTGCTTTGAAGACCCCAACCTGCCCCATGTGGACGGCAGCGTGGATCCGGTAAGGGATATTGAAACCATTGACTTTGAACTGCAGGTAAAGGATCTTGAACAGATAGAGCGCAGGATTCAGAAGGTGGAAAAGGCGGCGAAGGTTGGCGACAAGGAGGCGAAACAGCAGTTGGAAAGCCTGCTGAAGTTCAGGAACCACCTTCAGAATTTCCAGAATGTGCGCACACTCAATGCGGACAAGGAGGACATGAAAGTGGTAAGCGACCTGATGCTGCTCACCGCCAAACCGATGATGTTCGTATGCAACGTCGATGATGCATCCGCCACAAGCGGAAACGCCCATTCGCACGCTGTGGAGGAATGGGTGAGGAACAACCACCCTGATGCCATCGTGCTTACAATCGCTGGAAAACTGGAGGCTGAAATCGCCGAACTGGACGAGGCCGACCAGGGCGAGTTCCTGGCCGATGTCGGGCTCTCCGAACCAGGGGTCAACAAGCTGTTGCGGGCGGCATACCAATCGCTCCACCTCATCTCCTTTTTCACTGTCGGCGGCAAGGAGAACCGCGCATGGACCATTCCGGAAGGCACGCTTGCACCGCAGGCGGCGGGTGTCATCCACAGCGATCTGGAGCGCGGATTCATCCGCGCGGAGGTGATAAAATATGCGGACCTGATTGAACTCGGCTCGGAAAATGCCTGTAAGACAGCTGGCAAAATGGCCGTGGAAGGAAAAAACTATCCGGTACAGGATGGGGATATCCTGCATATACGTTTCAACGTATAATTTTTTTGGAGAAATCGGTTCGGCAAACGATATTTTTTCCTATTTTTGCTTGTTTGAACCAACCCTCCGTTTTAGGTTGGATATTAATTGGTAATTAGATAAAAAACAGGACTATATGAAACATTTTTATGCTGCGTTGAAAAAAGGTTTTGCCCTTCTGGTGGTTTTCTGTTGTGCCAACGCCTATGCGCAACAGCCCAGCATTTACGATGATTTTTCGACAGAGGCTTTGTTGGAGAACAAATACTATGTCAAAAACTTCAACCCGATTGATTTTGATCCGGACATCCTGAATGCCTGCATCATCGACATCATCAACATGGCAAGGGCACAGTACACCCATGCCGAGCCGCTGGTGGAGAGCGACATCCTGGCCGCTGCGGCCGACTTCCAATCCCAGCACATGGCCAAAAAGGAGGAGAAAAGCTACATCAACCAGGTATCTTACCTGAAACACACTGAAGACCGTGGCATGCATGCAGGCGGTACAAAAAAAGTGGCGGAAGTGGTGACCAGAGTAAAGGCGACAAAAGGAAGCGGTAAGGAGGACTACTCCTACTTGGATGTGGCTACGGAGACCGTCATGTCCATCCTAAAGAGCAACAAAATCGCCGACATCCCCCTGCAAAAGAAATTCAAGATGGCCGGTGTCAGCGTTTCAGTGGACAACTACAACAAATATTGCTATGTATCCATCGTGTTGGGCAACGACCTCTCCTTCAACAAAGGGGAGATTGCCTACAAACATACCACCTATACGCGCAAAAGCTACGGCTTGGCCAACTACAATGCCAAGACCTGCCGCAAATGCAACATCCGCAACATTGAGGAGATGCACAAGGGGTTGGAGATAAAAGGTGGGGACATCTACTTCCGTTATCCCAACGTGAGGGAGCTGCGCCGCATCATCGGCAACAAAAAGGACGGCATCGCAATAGACATTGTGCAGCACAGCCAGTTCCCCTGCAACTCCACCAACGATGTGGACAACAACCTGCACAACCGTGGCGTGATGACAAAATACCTCACCTACGCCAAACTGGTCAAGAAAAACCAGATTACCGACAAAAAGGACAAGAGCCTATACGTATATCTCGGCTCCGTGCCTGCGGGGGTCAGCGAACCCTATGACGTGAACCTCATTCTCATCAAGGACAAGACGGTATGCCGCACCCTCTGCAAGACCAATGTGAGCGTACCGCAAAGCGTATACCAAAGCCAGACCAGCCTTGTACCCGACCTGACCGGTGTCAAGACATCCATTAACTACATACCGAAACCGGAAAAAGCGGTGTTTGAATTCAAAATTCCATTTGAACAGAGCAAGTCGGATTACAAGGCGGAGGACATCCAGCCCTTTATCGATGCGTTACACGAAGCCCGATTCAACATTGACAGCCTCTATATCGCCACTTATACCTCATTGGAAGGCGGAGAACGCTCCAATCTGGAACTCCAAAAGAAACGTTCCGAAAGCATCATGAAGGCGATGCGCAGCATGCAGCACCGCGACATCCCCTATTCCATTGAGCTGAAAGACGGCTACGAACTGTTTGTCCGCGATGTCCGCAACACCGAGTACAGCCATCTGGCCAACAAATCCAAAGAGGAGGCGGTGAATGCCCTCAAAAACGCAAAAACACGCAAGGCGTTGGAACCCATGTTGAAAGAGCATCGCTACACCCGCATTGAAATGCATGTGACCTACGACATCAGCGAGAAATATGAACAGGACTTCGTCACACGGAAATTCAACAAGGCCCTGGAGGAGAACAACCTGCCGTTAGCCTTTGCAATCGAGAAATATTATATGAAGCGTGTGGAAGACGGCAAATATGTCAAAAGTCATATTGACAGCCTTAAAATCCCCTACACTCAGGTAATGGTCCCCTTCCTGACCAACAAGTACTACATGCTCTCCTTCTTCTCCCACGGTCTCTCCTCCGACGACCTGAACAAGGTGATGGAGATGCCGAAGATGAGCCCGAAAAACACCATAGTTGAATTCAACGCGCTGGCCTGCGAAATCCTGGGCAAGGAGATAACCTCTGCGGCACAAATACCTTCGTTGCAAAGCAAAATTGACAAGTTCTACAACACAGACATGGGCAAGAAATATCCGCACAAGGTGGATGCGCTGAACATCGTATACCAATACAAGATTCTGGATTTCATCAATTCGAGTGAGAATCCGGACGATGCCATGATGGAAAACACCTACGCCAAGATAAAATCGATTGCAGCCCCCACCATCAGCAACTGGAAAAAGGCATACGAGGTGGCCTCATCCTTCATCAGCTACGGTGACTACGAGTTCGCACGCACCACAATGGACCCCTACATCAAGGATCCGAAGGTGAGCGAGGATTTTGTCTTCACCTACCTCTCCCTATATGCAATGGATGAGAACAGCTACACCGCCGCCAACTTCGACATTGCCTGCAAGCTGGCCGCAGAGCGGAACGCACAGCGTTTCTGCAAGGCCATCCAGTCGTTCACCTACCTGGTGCGTGAGAATGTGGAGGCGAAAAAAATCATCTGCAAAACGTGCAAATAATCGTAAAAAACATCAAATATGAAGAGAGTCATCCATACTGAGAATGCGCCCAAAGCTATCGGGCCGTACAGCCAGGCCATTGAGGCCAACGGCATGTTATTCATTTCCGGACAGATTCCGGTCAATCCAGCAACGGGTACTGTTCCCGAAGGCATCACCGCACAGACGGAGCAGGTTTTGAAAAATGTGGAGGCCATCCTTAAGGAGGCCGGCTATGGTTTTGAAAATGTAATCAAGACCACCTGCCTGCTGAGCGACATCGCCAATTTCAAGCCGATGAACGAGGTCTACGCCAAGTATTACACCAAGGACTGTCCTGCCCGCGCCGCCTTTGCGGTGAAGGACCTGCCGATGGGCGTGTTGGTGGAGATCGAGACCATTGCCGCGAAATAGGCATACGCCGCCATACATTTAATATATTGTAATAACACAAAACAACAACTGCAATGAATCTGAAAAAATTAGGTATTATCGCCATAGCGGCGATGCTTGGCATGCCGACACAGGCACAGGAAGCAAAAAAAGAGAAGAAGGATTCGGGCTACGTGTTCACCGTAACGAAGGAACTGCCCATCACCTCCATCAAGAACCAGAACCGTGCGGGTACCTGCTGGTGCTACAGCGGCCTCGCCTTCATCGAGAGCGAACTGCTCCGCATGAACAAGGGTGAGTACGACCTGAGCGAAATGTACATCGTGAGCAACACTTACATGGACCGCGCCATGGCGGCTGTCCGCACCCACGGTGACGTCTCCTTCGCCCAAGGCGGCTCCTTCTACGATGTCATCTACGGCATGGAGCATTTCGGCCTTGTGCCGGAGGAATGCATGCGTCCGGGCGTGATGTACGGCGACACCCTCTCCAACCACAGCGAACTCTCCGCCCTCACCGACAACATGGTGAAGGCCATCGCCAAGGGCGAGCACAAGAAACTGCAGTGCGACACTGCTGGCAACCCGATGTGGCTCAAAGCCGTCAAGGCTGTCCATGAGGTATATCTGGGACAGGCTCCGGAGGAATTCATGTACAAAGGCAAAAAGTACACGCCGAAATCCTTCTATGAGTCATTGGGACTGAACGCCTCCGACTATGTCTCCATCACCTCCTACACCCATCACCCCTTCTACGAGAAGTTCGTGCTTGAGATCCAGGACAACTGGCGCTGGAGCCAGTGCTACAACCTGCCCATCGATGAAATGATGCAGGTGTTTGACAACGCCATCGCCAACGGCTACACCGTCGCTTGGGGCGCAGACGTGAGTGAGGACGGTTTCCGCAGGGGCATCCGTGACGGATACTGCGTGCTCCCCGACCTGGACGCCACCTCCACCGACAACGCGGGCAGCGACATGGCGCACTGGACCGGCCTGAGCAAAGCCGACCGCGCCAAAGAGGCATACATGCACCCCACGCCGCAACGTTGGGTCACCCAAAAGGAGCGCCAGCAGGCCTACGACAACNNACCGACGACCACGGCATGCTGATCTACGGCACCGCCAAGGACCAGATGGGCAACGAATACTACATGGTCAAGAACAGCTGGGGCAAAGTGTACAAATACGATGGCATGTTCTATGCGAGCAAAGCCTATGTCCGCTACAAGACCATGAACATTGTTGTCCACAAGGACGCGCTTCCTAAAGACATTAAAAAGAAATTGGGAATCAAATAGTTCTCCAAACAAAAAGGAGCGGCAGATTTGAAGCCGCTCTTTTTTTTATTTTTTTTTCCACAAAACGCTTTTCGTATCTAAAAAAGCAGTACTTTTGCAGACATGGAATTCAGCCGCAATGCGGATACCAAATAATTGTAAAATAGAGGATTAACGATTTAATAATTGGTTATACGATGAAAAGAACATACCAACCGTCCGTAAGAAGAAGGAAAAACAAACACGGATTCAGAGAGAGAATGTCCACCGCAAACGGCAGACGGGTTCTGGCTGCACGCAGGGCTAAAGGAAGAAGGAAACTGACGGTTTCTGACGAAAAGTTAGGAAGGAAATTTTAGTTTTTATTGTTGTTTGATATGAAGCGCGGTCTGACTCCCGTCGGATCGCGCTTGCATTTTGATGAATACCAAAAAGGGAGCCTGTGGCTCCCTTTTTGTATACTATAGTCAAGGCTATTTGCCGGAATGCTGCTGTTCCACCCAGCGCCGTGCGTTCACAAAGGCCTCAATCCATGGCGAGACCTCATCCTGTGGACGGGAGGGCTCATAATATCCCCACTGCCACGGGAAAATTGCCCGCTCCAGATGTGGCATCATGGCCAGATGGCGTCCGTCCGCACTGCAGAGCGCAGCCGTATTGAAGGCGGAGCCGTTCGGATTGCCCGGATAACCGGAATAGCTGTACTTCATAGGAATGTGGTAACGCTCCTCAGAATAGGGCAGCACGAACTTGCCTTCGCCGTGCGCCACCCAAATGCCCAAGCGGCTGCCGGCCAGCGAACGCAGCATCACACTGTTGTTTTCAGGAATGCTTACATTGACAAAACCGGACTCGAACTTGTGGGAATCGTTATGCGCCATCTTCGGCTGCTGCTCATGCTCAGGATAGAGCAGACCGAGTTCCACCATCAGCTGGCATCCGTTGCAGACACCAAGGCTCAGCGTGTCGGGACGGGCGAAGAACTTCTGCAGAGCAGTGTGCGCCTTTTCGTTATAGATGAACGATCCGGCCCAACCCTTGGCGGAGCCGAGCACATCGGAATAGGAGAATCCTCCCGGGAAGACAAGCATGGAGATATCCTCCAAAGTCTCACGTCCTGCAATCAGGTCACTGATGTGGACATCCTTCACCTCAAAACCGGCAAGATAGAGCGAATAGGCCATCTCACGGTCACCGTTGGTCCCCTGTTCGCGGACAATCGCCGCCTTCTCCTTACGGACAACAGTATCCGTCACGCCTTTGAACCCTTCCGGGAAACGGTAGCACAACTGCTGGCTCTTGAAATTGTCGTAACGCTCCTGCGCCTTTTCCGCACCGCTCTGCCTGCAATCAAGCAGATAGGATGTCTCATACCAGATGTCACGGCAGCTGTCGACATTCAGGCGGCAGACAGTACCGTTCAGTTTCAAGGAGATTTGCGGATGGTGGTGGCTGTTGTTCGGACTACCCACCACATAGGCTTTCAAACCTTGTGAAGCAAGCCATCCGGTCACATTGTCCGCCTTGCGGACCTGCAGGAGCACCGCAGGATTCTCGGCAAAGAGCCAATTGTATGCCTTATCTGACGGAAGGTTTTCCAACGTGGCGTCCAGACTGACGGTGTCGTCGGCAAAACACATCTCAAGCATTGCGGTAATCATGCCTCCTGCGGAGATGTCATGCCCTGCCAGCACCTTACCCTCACGGACAAGCTGCTGCACCGCATCAAAGGCCTTTCTGAAATGGCCGGCATCCCTGACCGTCGGCGCCTCCGCGCCCAACTTTCCATACACCTGGGCATAGACGCTGCCGCCCAACTTGCGGCTGTCCGACGAGAAATCAAGGTAAAGCAGCTCCGTATCCTTTTCGGTGGAAAGGACGGGCGAAACAGTCTTCCTGACATCCTCCACCTCACCGACTGCGGTGATTATCACCGTACCAGGCGCGTACACCACGCCATCCTTGTATTTCTGGGTCATGGAAAGGGAATCCTTGCCGGTCGGGATATTGATGCCCAACGCGCGGGCGAAACCGGAAGCAGCCTCCACAGCCGCATACAGACGGGCATCCTCCCCTTTATTTTTGCTGGGCCACATCCAGTTGGCACTCAACGAAACGGCCTCCAGGCCGCCCGCTAACGGTGCCCATACCAGGTTGGTCAACGCTTCGGCGATGGAGAGCACCGAACCGCAGGCGGGATCGATCAGCCCCGCCATGGGCGCATGGCCCAATGCAGTGGCTATGCCATGCCGGCCACGGTAATCCAATGCCATCACCCCCACATCATTCAACGGAAGCTGCAGAGGGCCGCAGCACTGCTGTTTGGCAACCTTGCCGGTCACGGAGCGGTCCACCTTGTTGGTGAGCCAGTCCTTGCAGGCGACGCTCTCCATACGCAGCACCTTGTCCAGAACAATCTCCAGCGGCTCAGTTTCCGCCGGCACATCGGCATAGGAGACAGCAACGGTCTCATCCCGGATGACAGTTTTGGGCGGATTGCCGAGCATGTCGGCTATATCCAGATCGATTGGGGAGGACCCCTTGTAGGTGAAACTCATGTGATGGTCGTCGGTCGCCTCCCCGACCTCAAACAGCGGGGCGCGTTCGCGCAGGGCCGCACGACGCAGCGTCTCCGCATCCTTTTCACGGATAAGCAGCCCCATCCTCTCCTGGGATTCGTTGCCTATAATCTCCTTGGCGGAAAGAGTCGGGTCTCCCACCGGAAGCTTTTCGATATCAACATGGCCGCCGCAATCCTCAATCAGTTCGGAGAGGCAGTTCAGATGGCCTCCGGCACCATGGTCATGCAGGGAAACGATTGGGTTATCCTCCCGCTCCGCCATTGCACGCAGCGCGTTGAAGACCCTCTTCTGCATTTCGGGATTGGAACGCTGTACGGCATTCAGTTCAATTGAAGAGGCATATTCGCCGGTCGCCACGGAAGAGACGGCGCCGCCGCCCATGCCGATACGGTAGTTGTCACCGCCAAGCACAACCATCTTCTCCCCCTTTTCAGGATCATGTTTCATGGCATGTGCCCTGTTGGCATATCCGACCCCACCTGCCAGCATGATCACCTTGTCGTAACCGTAAGTGCGTCCGTTCTCCTCATGCTCGAATGTGAGCAGGGAACCGCTGATCAGAGGCTGTCCGAACTTGTTGCCGAAATCGCTTGCACCGTTGGAGGCCTTGATCAGGATCTGCTCCGGGGTCTGGTAGAGCCATTTGCGGGGTGCAGGGGTATGCTCCCAAGGTTTCTCCCCGTCCAGACGGGGGTATGAGGTCATGTAGACAGCCGTACCGGCCATAGGTATGCTGCCTGTTCCGCCGCCCATCCTGTCGCGGATTTCGCCGCCGGATCCGGTGGCCGCCCCGTTGAACGGTTCGACAGTCGTCGGAAAATTATGGGTTTCAGCCTTTAACGAAAGAACCGTATCTATCTCCTTCTCCTCAAAATAATCGGGTTTGTCCGCACTCTTTGGGGCGAACTGCACCGCTTTCGGCCCCTGCACAAAGGCCACATTGTCCTTGTAGGCCGACACTATCCTGTTAGGATGCTCCTTGGAGGTCTGTTTGATCATCTGGAAAAGCGAATTCGGCTTTGTATCCCCGTCAATGACATAGGTGCCGCCGAAAATCTTGTGGCGGCAATGCTCCGAATTGACCTGAGAGAAGCCGAAAACCTCCGAATCGGTCAGCTTGCGTCCGATCTTTTCGGAGAGCTGCTCCAGATAGCGGATCTCCTCCTCGCTCAAAGCCAGCCCCTCCTCCACCGTGTAGGCGCGAAGGTCGTCAATATGGCGCACCGGCTCCGGCTCGGCATCAATACTGAAAATTTGGTCGGAGGGATTAAGGTATATCTGCTGCAGCATCGGATCATACTGCCTGCGCGCCTTCTCATCCGCCTCCTTTTCCGTAGCCGCTTCCACACGTTGCAGCATTTCAATCCGGGTGATGCCGGAAACACCCATCTGGGTGGCGATATCCACCGCATTGGTGCTCCAAGGGGTTATCATCTCCTTGCGAGGTCCGATGTGGACGCCGGCCAGCGCGTTGCAGGAGAGCCGCTGCGCACCGGAAAAGAGCCATGTGAGCCGCTCTATCTCCTCGTTTGAAAAATCCCTTTGGAAATCAACTACATAAACTAAATCTTCCTTTTGGAACCAGGTAATCATAAAAAAATGTTTTATGGCATTTACAAAAATGCAAAGATACAAAAAAAGAAGGTATGCCACAATGTTGCTGCACAAAATATCGACGGTTTTATCCGCGCACCCACCTTTCCAGTTCCTCCCTTACCGACGGATGCGCGATGGAAATGAGCAGCCGCCTGCGCTCTTCAAGGCTCTTGCCGAACAGGTTCACCGCCCCGAATTCCGTCACAACCCAATGCACCTGCGAGCGCGGCGTAACCACACCGGCACCCTGCGTGAGCACCGGCACAATCTTGCTGACCCCCTTCCCCGTGACGGAGGGCATGGCGATAATCGGAACACCGCTCTCCGACCAGGCCGCACCGAGCATGAAATCGAGCTGGCCGCCCGTGCCGGAATAGATTCTTGCCCCGATGCTGTCCGCGCAGACTTGCCCGGACAAATCGATCTGCAGGGCGGAGTTGATGGCAACCACCTTCGGATTCTGTGCAATCACACGCGGATCGTTGGTGTAGCCGACATCCATCATCCGGACATCGGAATTATGGTCCACAAAATCGTACAGCTGGCGGCTGCCTTTCAAGAATGTGGCCACCAGTTTTCCAGGGTCGGTCTTCTTCATCCTGCCGTTGATAACACCCATTTCGATTAAAGGGATGGCACCGTCCGAAAACATTTCGGAATGGATGCCAAGATCCTTGTGGCCGCCCAGCTGCGCCAGCACCGCGTTGGGGATGTTCCCTATACCGATCTGGAGCGTTGCACCGTCCTCCACCAGAGCCGCCACATGCCGTCCTATGGCGACATCCGTCTCCGACAGCGGCTGGAAACCGGCTGAGGCAAGCTCCTGGTCACACTCCACCATGCAGGTGAGGCGGCTGGCCGGAATCCGCGCATCCCCGTAGCAATATGGGACATGCCGGTTAACCTGCGCAATCACATAGTCAGCCTTTTCCATGGCCGCCAGCGTGCAATCCACCGAGGTCCCGAGCGAAACAAAACCCTCCTCGTCAGGCGGGGTGACCATCACAAAAACGCCGTTGGCCCGCAGCACCCCCTGACGGAAAAATCGGGAGGTGTCGCTCAGCGAACAGGGAATGTAGTCAGCATCCCCGGACTGGGTCTCATTCCGGACGTTCGCACCCACAAAAAAGGAGTTCAGCCGGAAAATCCCGCGGTATTCGGGACGGGCGTATTCCGCAAAGCCCTCAGTATATAGATGTGTAACTGTAACATTTTGCAAACCTCCGCCCTTGCCGCGCTCCACAAGGGCGCGGATGAGCGCTTCCGGCGCGGCGGCCACACAGGGCCAATGGATCAGATCGCCGGATCTGACATGCATTACGGCCTCCTCGGCCGTCACAATCGGTGGCAGTTTCATGATGATGCGGTTTTGGTTGTCAATGTAGCCATGAATCAATGTCGCGGATGCGCTGCAGGTATTTTGTCACCTGCCCCTGCACGAAATCGGGGCTGTACTGCGTGGCACAGAAGCCGTTGCCCCGCGCCACATAGGCGTCGTCGTCAAGGCATCCGGACAATTCCTGATAATTGTCAAGATATTCGGTGTATTGTGCGCGGAGGCTGACAAGTCCGGCCTCGTCCGCCATGATGGCCTCGCCATCGGTAAAGGTATGGAACTGCTTCATTCCGTTATGGGTTTTCTATTTTTGAATTATTTGCAAAGATAGCGATTTTTCGGATACGTAACGCCACCCGTGGCGAAAAAATCACACCCCGTGCCTGCGCAGCAGCGCCCCTATGTCCGGCCTGCGTCCCTTGAAGCGCACATACAGTTCCATGGCATCCGCGGAACCGCCCCGTTCCAGAATCCGATTCCGGAAACGGTCCGCCACCTCGCGGGAGAAACAGCCCTCACGCTCAAATTCCGCGAAGGCATCCGACGAAAGCGCCTCCGCCCACTTGTATCCGTAATAACCGGCGGCATAACCTCCGCCGAAAAGGTGTGTGAAGGCGGTGCTGATGCAGGTGTGCGGCACCGGCGCAAAAAAACGGGTCTCCGCCGTGGCCTGCTCCTCAAACCGCTCCACGTCCCCGTCGAAGGGCTGCCGCAAGGTGTGCCATGCCATGTCAAGCATACCGAAAACCAGCTGCCGCATGGTGGCATAGCCGATGCAGAAATTGGCGGAGGAACGCACCTTTCCAATCCATTCCTCCGGCAGCGGCTCAGCCGTCCGGTAATGATACGCGAACAGCCTGAGGAATTCCGGCTCCTGCGCCCAATACTCCATGATCTGTGAGGGAAGCTCCACAAAATCGCGCACCACCGACGTCCCCGACAATGTGCGCGACTCCGTCGCTGACAACATGCCGTGCAGCCCATGCCCGAACTCATGCAGGAATGTCTCAACCTCCCTGAAGCTTAACAGGGAGGGCTGTTCCGCCGTGGCCGGAGTGAAATTGAAGACCAGCGAAACCTGCGGCAGCACACGGCTGCCGTCCGCGTTCAGGCATCCGTCCCGGAACGAGGTCATCCAGGCCCCGTTACGCTTGCTGCCGCGCGGAAAATAGTCCAGATACAGCCAGGCAACCTGCCCTTCCGGGCCACGCACCGCATAGGCCTCAACATCCGGATGATACACAGGCACCTCCGTGCAACGCTCAAAACTGAGGCCATACAGCCTGCCCGCCAGGGTGAAAATCCCCTCCCGCACCTTTTCAAGCGGAAAATAGGGACGCAACTGCTCCTCGTCAAAATCGCAGGTCACCTTCCGGAACTTCGCCTGATAATAGGACCAGTCCCACGGGCGCAGGCCGCCGCGCAACCCGAGCCGCCGCGCATAGGCACCGACCTCCTCACGCTCGCGCTCCGCCTTTGGACGGTATGCGGAGGCAAGCCGCTCCAGAAAGCCATAAACCTCGCCGGATGTTTTCAGCATCCTGTCGGAGAGCGTGTATTCCGCATAATCGCCATAGCCCATCAGCTGCGCAAGCTCCAGCCGGAGGTTCACTATTTCCGCAACCAGACCGCAGTTGTCGTGCGCGCCGCCCAAGGCCCGGCTGTTGTAGGCCAGGTAGAGCCGTTTGCGGTTCCGGCGGCTCTCCGCATACTTCATGTACGCCGTGTAGGAGGGCAATGAAAGGTCGAACGACCAGCCGCCATCATGACCGTTATGCATGGCCCGCTCCGCCGCGATGGTCAGCTCCGTCTCCGGAAGCCCCGCCACCTCCTCCGGATGCTCCGGTGTGATGTGCAGCTCAAATTCCGTTGTCGCAGCCAGTACATTATTTTTATACTGCAGACATTTTTCGGAAAGCTGCCGCGTCAGCTGACGGTAGCGTTCCCGCGCCTCTCCCTGCAGCAGGGCCCCGTGCCGTACAAAGCCGCGGTAAACCTGCCGCAGCAGCATGGTCTGCTCCTCTGGCAGCGGCTCATGCAGGTCATGCACCGCCTTGACACGCCGGAACAGCCCTTCATGCAGGTGATAGTGGTTCTCGTACTCCGTGACAAGCGGCACCGCCTCCTCCGCAATCTTCTGCATTTCAGGCGAGGCCTCCGCCTCCAGCAGGTTGAAGAAGATGCCGCTGACACGATCCAGACCATCTCCCGCCCTGTCGATGGCGGCAATGGTGTTTTCGTATGTCGGAGGCTCCGGATTGGCGGCAATGCGGTCCAGTTCGGCCCTGGCATCGGCAATGGCCTGCCGGAATGCAGGGAGGTAGTCTCCGGATTTAATAATGTCAAACGGCGGATTGTCAAAATCCTGCAGCAATGGGTTCGTCCGTTTCCCTTTCATGGTGCATATCAGTTTTTTGAAAATGCAAATTTCTGAAAAAATGGGATATCCGGATGCGGTTGGGCAAAAAATATGTTTTTTTATGCAAAAGCGTCGGAATCGTGTGCAAAAAACAATTATCTTTGCACCCGCAAAAAAAGCATTATTCATCTTTAAAACAATTTGATATGAAGAACCTTATATGCATCATACTGCTCTCCTGCATTACAGCAGGCCTATGTCCGCACCTCTCCGCGCAGGATGCCGTCAAACTGAAAACCGTCCGGACTGACTATGGGTACATCCGGGGCCAGTCAATCAAGAACATGGGATTGCTGGATGCCGCGACAATCAATCCATACGCCCTGCCAAACGTTGTGCTGTTACCCGTACAGGTGAACCTCAGCAACGACACCTTCCCCGCCGGATGTGCGCTGCAACAAAGTTACGAGGTCTATTTCTATTCAACGGATGACAAAATCATCTTCTCCTTAGGGCAAAATTCACAGAAAAACAAACTGATGGGAGCCATCATGCCCGGAGACACCTGTCACCTTTCCATGTTATCCATGGACATGTTCTCAATAAAGGCCTATTTGGAAAGCAATAGCGTGAAATGGGAGGACATTGCATATTGGAAACTGATTACCGGCTTCCGCTATTCCGACAAGGAGGGCGACTATCCGGCAAAAAAATACTATGCGGGTGCCGACACCGTTGTTTTCAGGGTGCTGACTGACGGTTCCGCCGCACAGCAGGCTGTGAAACTGAAAACCGTCCGAACGGAATATGGTGTACATAAAAACTCTACATTCAATGCCATAGGCAATTTGGACGGTGCGGTAATCAATCCCGATTCCGTTCCAACACTTTTCACACATATGTATATTGTGAACACAAGCAATGACACCTTCAAGGGAACGGACAAGTTCAGGCAGGTCATGATTTTTTATGCCTATTCTGAAAAAGATGAATTACTGATTGAACCTGATTTTGAAGAATCCAACACCTATCCGTTTGTGAGTGACCTTTTACCTGGTGATACCACCCAATATGGCACAATGGGCTTTATTTTTTCTGAAATGCGAAAATATTTCGGAGAAGAAATTTGGAATCAAATCAGTTATTGGAAAATTGTCACAGGAATCAGCTACACCTCCGTTGACGGGACATATCCGGACGCAGTGCTTTTTGCCGGTGCGGACACCTGCACCTTCAGAATATCAACATCTGGCGTCGGTGTGGTGTCAGTTACGGATGATGAAACCGGATGTGAGGTCTTCCCAAATCCCGCCACAAGCCAGATCCGTCTGCGCGTCGCGCATGGCACCCTTCAGAGCCTGCGGGTCTTCAACGCCGTCGGGCAGGAGGTGCTGCGGCAAGGCCTTGAGGGCAACGAACAAACGATTAACATTTCCACTCTCGCCAACGGAATCTATTTCCTGCAAATCCGGACCGGCCACGGCACGGTCATGCGGAAAATTGTGGTGGAATAACCATACATCGCGATAAAAAACACATACCTGACATGATAGAAATCATCTGCACCAACAACAACCTGAAAAAGGAATATCCCATAGGGACCACCCTGCAGGAGATTGCGGAGGACATGAAGGTCACCTCCGACTACCCCATTCTGGCCGCCAAGGTCAACAACGAGGTCAAGAGCCTGCTCTACGAGATTTACAAAAACAAAGTGGTCCATTTCATCGATACGACCGACATTTCCGGCTACATGATCTACGAGCGCTCGCTGCATTTTCTGCTCTACAAGGCGGTAAAGGAGCTTTACCCGACACAGAACCTGGTCATCGGACATTCAATTTCCGGCGGAAAATACTGCGAGTTCGAGGATGCCGGCTTCACCATCGATGAAGTGGTGTGCCAGGCCATCGAACAGCGGATGCGGGAGCTGGTGGAACAGGACATTCCCTTCATCCGCGAGGAGCTGCCCACCAAAGAGGCACTTCAGATTTTTGAAAAAGAGGGTCTTACCAATAAAAAGAACCTGATTGAAAAACGCAACTACCTCTACACCTCGGTTTACCATCTGGGCGACTGCATCAACTATTTCTACGGCTGCCTGGCCCCCTCCACCAGATACCTGCGGAAGTTCGGGCTCAAGCCATACGGGAGCGGCCTGCTGATGATGATGCCCTCCAGGCACCATCCCAACCACCTGGTCAACCCCGCACCGTCGCCCAAACTGTTCAACATCTTCTCCGAATACAAGACCTGGAACAAAATCCTCGGCATCTCCTACGTGAGCGACATCAACCGGCTGATTGACGAAGGCAACGGCACCGCCCTGCTGATGCTCACAGAGGCGTTGCAGGAAAAGAAGATAGCCCAGGTCGCCGACCACATCAAGGAAAAAGGGGATGTGAAAATCGTACTGCTGAGCGGACCTTCATCATCGGGCAAGACCACCACCTCGAAACGTGTCTCGCTCCAGCTGGCGGTTCTGGGCTACTTCCCGGTACCAGTCTCCATGGACAACTATTTCGTGGAGCGCGGTCATACCCCTCTGGACAAGGATGGAAAACCCGACTTCGAACATCTTAACGCCATCGACCTCGACCTTTTCAACAGCCAGATGAACGACCTGATTCACGGCAAGGAGATTGACATTCCCACCTTCGATTTCCAGCAGGGCACAAAAGTGTGGAAAGGAAACAAGCTGAAACTGGGTCCCAAAGGCGTGCTGGTCATTGAAGGCATCCATGCCCTGAACCCCGCACTGCTGCCCGGTTTGCCGCAATCCCAGACATTCCGAATCTTCGCCTCCGCACTCACCACCATCGCCATCGACCGGCAGAATCCCATCCACACCACCGACAACCGGCTCATCCGCCGCATCATCCGCGACTCCAAATACCGCGGCTATTCGGCGGAGAACACGCTGCTCCGCTGGGAAAGCGTGCGCAAAGGCGAAACGAAATGGATTTTCCCATACCAGGAAAACGCCGACGAGATGTTCAACTCCGCCATCTGCTGCGAACTTAACATATTCAAGCCTTTCGCGCTTCAGCAGCTCTACAAGGTGACGGAGGCCTCCGAAGCCTATTCCGAGGCGCGGCGGCTCATCAAGATGCTGGAATACTTCACGGAGCTTCCGGAAAAGGATGTGCCGCACTCCTCAATACTGCGCGAGTTTTTCGGCGGAAGCGTCTTCAAATATTAGGCGATGGTCACCAAAAACGAGCTTAAGCGGCTGCGGTCGCTGCAACAGAAAAAGTTCCGGCAGGAATGCCGGATGTTTGTGGTGGAAGGGACAAAATCGGTCCTGGAGCTGCTTGAGAGCGGCTGGGAGGTTGAAGGGCTCTACGCCACCGCCGCATGGATGGAGGCGCATCCGGACCTGAACCTGCCCGATTTGCAGATTGTAAGCGAAAAGGAATGTGAGATGGCCAGCGGCCTGCAGACACCGCCCGGCATCATGGCCTGCGCCCGCTTCCGCGAGCCGGACGGCACGGATTTCCAAGAGAGGCTGCCCGACAAGCTGCTGCTTCTTGACGGTATCCGCGACTGCGGCAACCTCGGCACCATAATCCGCACCGCCGACTGGTTCGGCTTCACACACATAATCTGCTCCGAGGACACGGCGGAAATCTACAACCCAAAGACAATCCAGGCCAGCATGGGCTCGTTCACACGGGTGCGGCTGCACTACACGAAGCTTCCGGAGTTCATTTCCAGCCTGCCGGAAGAATACCGCATCTACGGAACATTCATGGAGGGGCAGGACCTGCGCGGCACGGAATTCCCGCAACATGCGGCCGTGGTCATCGGCAACGAGGCGCACGGAATTTCGCCCGAAGTGGAACGGATGGTGACTGACCGCCTCTCGATCGTCCGCGTGGCGGACCATCCGGTGGACTCCCTGAATGCCGCTGTGGCAACGGCAATTCTATGCTTCGCGCTAAGCAGATGAGCCGCAGCTGGCAGGGCATCTGAAAATAATTCTGCGGCAAACCGCCGAAGCTATTGTTTTATTTTATAAGTTTGCGTTTCTCTTTCTATTAAAGAAATAAAATATTAATCATTTAAAAACCAGTAATATGCAATATACTGTATTCACAAAAAAACACGAGGAACTGGGCGCTAAGATGGTAGAATTCGCCGGATTCTACATGCCCGTGCAATATGAAGGCGTGGTCGCCGAACACCTGCATGTCAGGAAAGCTGTCGGTGTTTTCGATGTCTCCCACATGGGTGAAATTTGGGTGAAAGGTGCCCGCGCACTGGAATTTGTGCAGTGGGTCTCCTCCAACGACGCCTCCGTGCTCACGGACGGCAAGGTGCAGTACTGCTGCTTCCCCAACGACCAGAACGGCATTGTGGACGACTTCCTGACCTACCGCATCCATGAGGACGAGTACCTGCTGGTGGTCAACGCCGCCAACATTGACAAGGACTGGGCATGGGTTAACAAGCAGAATGAGGAGAAGGGCTTCGGCGTGACGCTGACCAACGCCTCCCCCGTCACATCACAGCTGGCCGTCCAGGGTCCGCTGGCGCTGAAAGCGATGCAGAAACTCACCGACACTCCGATCGAGGACATGGAATACTACACCTTCAAATACCTCACTTTCGCCGGAGTTCCCAACGTGCTGCTCTCCACCACCGGCTACACCGGTTCGGGCGGCTGCGAAATCTATTTCCGCAACGAGGATGCCTTCAAGATTTGGGACGCCGTTTTTGAAGCCGGCAAGGAATTCGATATCAAGCCGATCGGCCTTGGAGCTCGCGACACCCTGCGTCTGGAGATGGGATTCTGCCTCTATGGGCATGAGATCAACGACACCACCTCCCCGCTGGAGGGCGGCCTCGGCTGGATCACCAAGTTCACCGACACCAAGAACTTCATCAACAAGGAGAACCTGCTGAAACAGAAGGCCGAAGGCCTGACCCGCAAGGTTGTCGGCTTTGAGATGATCGACCGTGGAATTCCGCGTGAAGGCTATGATGTGGAGGATGCCGAAGGCAACAGCATCGGACATGTCTGCTCCGGCACCCAGGGACCTTCCGTGCAGAAGGCTATCGGAACCGCCATCGTCAGCAAGGAATACACGAAGACCGGCAGCGAAATCTACATCAAAATCCGCGACAGGAAACTGAAGGCGGCAGTTGTAAAAATGCCGTTCTACAAGGGGGAATAGCATTCACCTGTTTGTAACATATTGTGCGCGTTCTTTTTACAATGAACGCGCATTTTTTTTGTTTTTTTTTTGATAAAAAACGCATCCGCATTAAAAAAATGATTATATTTGCAGCGGAAAAAAAAATAAAGTTCTAACCTTAAAACAACTGCCGTTATGGAAACGAAAAAATCAAAAAAAGCAGATCTGGAAAAACGGAAAATCCTGTTCTTTGAACTGGGATTGGTTCTCTCATTAGCGCTGACTCTGACTGCCTTTGAGATAATTGGGAGTCGGGAAGGCCATGCTTTCCAATACGATTGGGACGCGATTCCCGAAGAAATCGAGACGGTGATTCCAACCACGCCCGAAAAACCGGAAATCCCCACGCCACCTGCACCAAAATTCGGCAACAGCTTCGAACTTGTGGACAACCACGTTGAAATCCTGGATGAGATCATCCCCATCGACCAGATGGGTGACGATTATACCGTTATCATTGAAATTGACGATCCGACGGATGAACCGGATGTGCCGGAAAACCTCATTCTGGATGTGCCGGAAGTGGAGCCCTCCTTTCCAGGCGGCGATGAGGCCCTGTACTCATTCATTGACAAAATCATCATTTATCCCAGGAAAGCCAGGGAGGTCGGTATTGAAGGCACAGTGGTGGTGGAATTCGTAGTGGAGCCTAACGGCAAACTGTCAAATGTGACGGCCATCCGGAAAGTGGCGCCCAGTCTGGACGAAGAGGCTGTCCGGGTGGTCAAAATGCTTCCGGCGTGGAATCCTGGCAAACAGATGGGCAAAGCGGTCCGCACCCGCTTCCGCCTCCCAATCCGTTTCCAATTGGACTAATCCGTAAATATTTTTACGGAAAATGCCATCCATATTGGAAAATAAAGTATTTTTGCATTATCGGGATTTATCAATTGAATAACATTTAAAATATTGACAATATGGAATCTAAAAAGTCAGTAAAAGCCGATTTGGAGTGGAAGAGACCCGTTTTCTTCGAAATCGGACTATGCGCCGCCCTTGCTCTCACACTGATGGCCTTTGAGCTAATCGGACCGAGAGAAAAGAATGAGACGACGTTCCAATCACAAGTAATTCTTGTTGATGATGATGTAGTACTTCCGACCAAGCGTGAGCAGGAGCTTCCGCCTCCTCCCCCCGCCCCACCCATGACAAGCACGGTCATTGAAATTGTCTCTGATAACATTGAACTTGAAAATGATGGTTCTTTTGACACGGAAATCTCTGAAAATGACATTACAGAAACCTACGATGTGGAAGAGCCCATGGTGGAGGAGGTGAAAGAGGAGGAGATTTTCGCCGTTGTGGAGGAAGAGCCCGCTTTCCCCGGTGGAGAGGATGCCCTGTTTGATTTCATAGGGAAAAACATTGTTTATCCACGTGCGGCAAGAGAGGCAGGCATTGAAGGGACCGTCATGGTGGAATTCGTTGTGGAACCCAACGGGAAACTCTCCCATGTGACTGCCATCCGTAAGGTGGCACCCGCGTTGGATGAGGAAGCCATCCGTGTGGTCAAGATGATGCCCACATGGTCACCCGGCAAGCAGCGGGGCAAGGCCGTCCGTGCCCGTTTCCGTCTCCCCATCAACTTCCAATTGTCCAATTGATCCAATAAAGTTTGAGTTATAACTATTTTTAATAATTACAGAGGCTATTGAACATTCACTGGCCTCTTTCCTTTTTTTAACAGAGAAAATATGTCCAATTATTCCAACCTGATAAACGAATTCATTGCTTCCCTTACTATCCCCAAACGACCCGCCAACCTTTATGACCCCATCCGCTACACCCTGGCACAGGGCGGCAAACGGTTGCGGCCCGAACTCTGCCTGATTGCCTGCCACACCTTGGGAGGAAACCCCAAACAGGCGCTATATCCTGCCGTGGCACTGGAGCTGCTGCATAATTTCACCCTGATTCATGACGACATCATGGACCAGTCCGAATTGCGCCGAGGTCAGGAATCGGTCTACAAAAAGTGGGGGTCAAACACCGCCATACTGGCCGGAGACACACTGTTAGGTCTCTCATACGATCTGATGCTCAAGCACACCACAATTGGTTCCAACAAATGCTACAGTCTGATGACCACCACCTTCATCCAAATTTGCGAGGGGCAGCAGATGGACATGGATTTTGAACGCCGGAAGGTGGTGCCAGTGGAGGAATATCTTGAAATGATCCGGCTGAAAACCGCCGTGCTTTTAGCCGCCTGCATGAAAGCGGGAGCCATTTCCGCCCATGCCTCCCCAGAAACACAAAACGCCTTTTACAATTTCGGCATTAACATCGGATTGGCATTCCAGATTCAGGATGACCTGCTGGATGTATACAGCCAGACAGAGAAATTGGGAAAAACCATTGGAGACGACATTAACACCAACAAAAAAACCTTCCTTTCCACCAAAGCGATGGAACTTCTGCAAGGTGAAGAGCTGGCCGCCCTGAAACATTATTTCACCAAAATTGACTTCAAACGACAGGAGAAATTTGAAGGTGTGAAACAACTGTATGATGCCTGCCATGTCAAAGAGGCCGCCATGGAACAGATTAATGGCTATTATGACAAGGCTTTCCGGATTTTGGAAACCCTGAACCTGAAAGCTGACCAGACCACGGAATTGCATGAATTCACTAAAAGATTAATGTACAGGGAGTTCTAAACCGCTTCCGGCATGAGCGAAACGTCAAACTACGCGGAAAGGAGATGGATTATCCTGCTGTTTTTCGGCATTGTGATTGCCGCATATCTGCTGCGCCTGTTCCAACTCCAGCTGCTGGATGAGCAATGGGACATCAAGGCACGGAAGAATGCCCTGCGCTACGTGGACGACTTTCCGCCCCGAGGACTGATTTATGACCGGAACGGCCAACTGCTGGTGAACAACACCATCTCCTATGATTTGATGGTCATTCCAAGACAGGCAAAGATGGAACTGCCGCAACAGGCGGAAATCTGCCGGATTCTGAACATTTCCGACTCCGACTACAATGCACGTATGGAAAAGGCACGGAAGTATTCCACCTACGCCGCCTCCATTTTCATGCGCCAGCTGACAGAAGAGCAGCACAACTACATGGAGGAGCGCATGTACCTGTTTTCAGGCTTCTACATGCAGGCACGCACCACCCGAAACTACCAGACCCACGCCGCAGCCCATACCCTCGGATACATTGCGGAAGTGAACTACAACGACATGGAAAAGGATCCATATTATAAGATGGGCGACTACATCGGCAAATCTGGCATCGAACGCTCATACGAGACAGAGCTGCGCGGGAAAAAAGGGTTCAAGATAAAACTGGTGAACAACCTGAATCAGGAAAAGGGCGCTTATGAGAACGGAAAATATGACACCGCAGCCATTCCAGGCAAAGACCTTTGGACCACACTGGACAAGGATCTGCAGGAATACGGAGAAATGCTGATGCAAGGCAAACGCGGCAGCATTGTCGCCATCGAACCCTCTACTGGCGAAATCCTATGCCTTGTAACGTCCCCCTCATACGATCCTGCCCTGCTTGTTGGCCGTGAACGGGGTGCGAACTACGCCCGCCTGAACGATGATTCCATCGAAAAGCCGCTGTTCAACCGCGCACTCATGGCCATGTATCCGCCAGGCTCCACCTTCAAGCTGGTACAGGCGCTGGTGGGGCTGGAAGAGGGAGCTGTCACACCGGCCAGCCGCTTCCCATGTTACGCAGGATTCCCCTACGGAGCCGGCCATAAGTTGGGATGTCACTCCCACCCCTCCCCTTTGAACATGCCATCGGCTATCCAAACATCATGCAACGCATGGTTCTGCTACGACTTCAAGGCTATGATGGAAAACCGGAAAAAATACAAGACCACCAAGGAGGCCTACAATGCATGGCGGCAAAAGGTATGCAGCTTCGGTTTCGGGGCACCCTTCAACAGCGACCTCGCCTATGAGAAGACAGGGAACATCCCCACCGCCGCCTACTATGACCGCTATTACGGCGAAGGCCGATGGCGTGCCACCACCATCATCTCCATATCAATCGGGCAGGGAGAGATCATGGTCACACCGGTCCAGTTGGCCAACCTGGTATCCGTCATCGCCAACAGAGGATACTACTACCCGCCCCATCTGGTGAAGGCAATCGGCAGCAGGGACAGTCTGAACAGCCGGTTTGCCCAACGAAAAACCGTAAAGGTCCAACCTGCCTATTTTGAGCCTGTAATTGAAGGCATGAAGCGCGCATGCACCGCAGGTACCGCCAGAAGTGCGGCAGTGCCGGGCATCTCACTGGCGGGTAAAACAGGCACCGCCCAGAACCCGCACGGGAAGGATCACTCCATCCTGGTTTGCTACGGTCCTACCGAAAACCCGAAAATCGCCGTTTCAGTCATTGTGGAAAATGCCGGGTTTGGAGCCACCTGGGCCGGACCAATCGCCGGGCTTATGATAGAGAAATACCTGACGGACACCATTAAACGTCCGGATTTGGAGCAACGAATCAAAACCGCAGTCATCCGATAAGCCATGCAGAAAAAATACAAGATAGACGTGATTTTGGTACTGCTGTTCCTGCTGTTTGTCGGATTCGGCTGGCTAAACATTTTTTCGACCACCTACACCGACAGTTTCACCCTCTCCGCCAACTATGGAAGGCAGCTGGTCTGGATCTGCATTTCCGGAATAACGGCACTGTTCCTGATATTGCTGAACAGCCAGTTTTTCCGCAACATGACCGTACCTTTCTACATCATCACCTTGGTGCTGGTCGGACTGGCCGCATTTGTCGGCAAAAAGACCAACGGTGCCAGTTCCTGGCTAATGGTGGGCGGATTCGGAATCCAGCCTGCGGAATTCGGCAAATACGCCACCTGTATGCTGCTGGCCCGTTACCTGTCCGACAGCAAGACACACATTGCCGTAACCAAACAGTTGTGGCCCGCAATCGCAATAATCTGCGTACCCATTCTGCTGATTATACTGCAGAATGATGTTGGTTCCGCCATCCCGTTTGTCTTCCTGGTACTGGTGCTCTACCGTGAGGGGCTGACCGGCTGGGTGCTCACCATCGGATTCACGCTCATCGTTCTGCTGATCCTTTCCATCCTTATCCCACAATGGATTATTATACTGCTGATTACAGCCGTTTTCGGATGGATTTACTGGAAGCAGCACAAACACCGCAAATATCGCGCAGGCATCATCACAGCCTATTGCATCGCCGTGCTGTACGCCGTTTGTGTCCACGGCCTGTACGAACATGCGCTGAAAGACTACCAGAAGGCACGCATTGAGGTGGTTCTGGGACTTAACCACGACACCAAGGGCATCGGCTACAACGTGAACCAATCCAAAATCGCCATCGGATCCGGCGGCCTGTTCGGCCAAGGCTTCATGAAGGGGACACAAACCACCATGAATTTTGTGCCTGAACAAAGCACCGACTTCATATTCTGCACCATCGGAGAGGAATGGGGCTTTATCGGCTCCGCCATACTGCTGCTGCTTTATGCATGGCTGATTTACCGGATCATCAACCGTTCGGAAATGCAGCGCGACCCTTTCATACGCATTTACGGCTACTGCATCTCCTGCATTTTCTTCTCCCACCTGATGATCAACATCGGCATGACATTGGGGCTTCTCCCCGTTATTGGAATCCCGCTGCCTTTCATCAGTTATGGAGGCTCCTCACTGATTGCATACACTTGCATGCTATTCACATACATTTCATTGGATTCAAAAGCAAACAGCTGGTGAAACGGCTGTCCGACAAAACATAAAAACTTATTCAACATGAAAAGACAACACCTGTTCCCCACACTCATCCTGCTGGCACTGACCATTCCGGCACTTCACGCCCAGAACCAGCCGCAAACCGTTACTGCCAAGCTGACCGACGCCTCCGTATATCTGCGGGGAGCCACTTTGACCCACATCGCATCCGTCCAGTTAAAAAGTGGTGCGCAGACCGTTGTGGTTAATGGATTAAGTCCTGAAATCGAAATTGCAAGCCTTAAGGTTACGGTTTCTGGCAACAACATCCTCTCCTCCGCCGAATTCTCCAACGATTACATCAATGTGAAAAGCGAAAGCGCCAGGATACAGCAGCTGCGCGACTCGCTCAAACTACACCAGAAGAAATGGCAGGAAATCAACAATAGCCTCAGCGTAAATAACAAGCTGTTAAAAATCCTTTCTGACGGCATCACCAACAACACGCAGCAGAAGGAAAAGATCATCAGCAGCACAGAACTTTCGGACAACATGGACCTGTACAAAGCGAAAGCTCCGGCCCTGTTGAAACAGCAGAACGAACTAAAAGAGCAGCAGGAAACCATAAACCAACATATCTCCAGACTGCAAAAACAGATCCAGCAGGACGAATCCAAGGAAAGGCAGCACAGCGGCGTGGTGACGCTCGCAGTCTCCGCCCCGGTTGCAGCAAAAACTGACATCACCATCACCTATTACACCGCCAAAGCCTCCTGGACACCATGCTACGACATTCAGGTGCCTGCCGTTGGCAAACCTGTTTCGCTGATGGTAAAGGCACAGGTGCGCCAGACCACCGGCTTGGACTGGAACCAAGTGAAACTCAACCTTTCCAACGCGCATCCCAACCAGTCCAACCAGGCCCCGCTCTTCTCCGCATGGTTCCTGCGCCTGCAGAACCCAGGCAGCTCCAACATCAGAAAAAGCGCCGCATACTCAAACACCTTGGTCAGTTACAAGACCGCAGAGGCAGAAGCTGAGGAGGATGCCAGTGATGGCTCTCTGAAGACGAAAGCCCCAAAATCAATGGACGACCTTGTGGAACTGCAGGAGAACGACATTGAGGCATCATACGCGATTGCCCTGCCCTACAACATTCCAGGAAACGGCAAGGCGCAGCTCATCGACCTGAAAAACCACACGTTGAAGGCTGACTACTATTACTATGCCGCACCCAAACTTTCATCCGAAACCTACCTTATGGTCACACTCTCCGACTGGGAGCAGTACCGGCTGCTGCCCGGTGAGGCGAACGTCGTCTTCAACGGCACCCATACCGGCAAGACACGGCTTAACACCGGCACCACCGAACCTCTCACTCTGACGCTCGCCACCGAACCGCGTATTGTCGTGAAACGGGAGAAACGCACGGACTTCTCCTCCACCAAGACTTTGGGCGGCAGCACCACAGCAACACGCTCCCACCTCATCACCGTGAAGAGCAACATGAACCACCCTGTATCACTGCGGCTCAAAGAGCAGTATCCCCTCTCCACCGACAAGGAGTTGGAGGTGAAACTGACGGAAAACAGTCCGGAGGCCGGCACCAACAACAGCGACCTCGGCGTGCTGACCTGGGACTTTGAGCTGAAAGCGGGCGAAAGCCGCACATTCACCGTCACATATACCGTGAAATATCCGAAGGAAAAAAAAGTATTTCTTGAATAAAAAATATAATGGAAATGAAACGACTGCTGATCATCATCGCCATTATGGCATCCTATTCGGCAACCAACGCCCAGCAGTGGCTGGACAAGGCCGTTCCGGACGGAAAGGTGGACAACGTATGGAATGGGACCGACCTTCCGCAGGGCTTTACCGGGAAAGGGGTCATCATTGGTGTCACCGACTGGGGCTTCGACTACACCCATCCTGTCTTTTACGACACATCCATGACCCGTTACCGCGTGCTGGGGGCATGGGACCAGTTCCGCACCTCAGGACCGGCACCGGAAGGTTTCAGCTACGGCACCGAAATCATGGGGAAGGAGGCTTTGCTGAAAGCCCAATGTGACACCTTCAGCATCTACCAATACGGCTATCACGGCACCCATGTCTCCTCCATTGCGGGAGGAGCCGGTGCTGGCACAAAATACAAGGGGATCGCCAACGACGCCGAATTCCTGTTTGTCTCCATCCAATTGGACGAGCAGGCGGTCATGGATGCCTTCCAATGGTTGTACAACATGGCCAAAAAGGAGCAGAAACGGCTGGTCATCAATATGAGCTGGGGCGTTTACTACATGGAGAACAACGACGGTACCGGCCGTATTGCCAACTGCATCCGCAACCTCACCGACAGCGGTGTGGTCTTCGTAACCTCCGCCGGAAACAACGGGGACTGCAATTTCCATCTGTTCAGGGATTTTGCCACCAACATCGACACTTTGAAAAGCCAATTTCTGTTTGACAACCTGAACCAGCCCAACACCTATGGACAGGCCATCAGCATGCTAACAACTCCGGGTTGTGACTTCCAGTTCGGCATCACCGCCATGGACAAGGAGTATAAGACACGCTGTTTTTCCGGATTTTTCAGCACTTTGAACGATGCCGGATTCATAGACACCTTCATGGTCTATAGCGACAGCCTGCATCAGGACACCCTCCGTTTCAATGCCAAAATCGAGCATAGCAATCCCTATAACCAACGGCCACAGGTGCTGCTCAAAGTGAAGACACCGCCCAGCGGCTACCAGATGGGACTGTTTGTCATTGCGGACAGCGGCCAGTTCCATGCCTGGAACGTGGTGGAGATCACCACCGGCATCGGCAACTGGGGAGACGATTTCAAGGCTCCTATGACAGGATGGAGTGCGGGAGACAACGGTTACGGCCTGGGAACCCCTGCCGCAACCCCATGTCTGATCAGTGTCGCTTCGCACCTTGCCAAATACAAGATGGGGGCAGCCACCCGAGGCGGGGAGATTTCAAGTTTCTCATCGGCAGGCCCCAATGTTGACGGCAGTGTCAAACCGGAGATTTCGGCACCGGGCTCCAACGTGGTTTCAGCCATCTCCTCCTTCACCACCCGCTATAATGGAAACTACACCCAAACCATCACCTTCAAAGAGAGAAGTTATGGGTTCGCAGCCTTAAACGGGACATCAATGGCCTCTCCATTCGTCTCCGGAGTCGTCGCCCTGATGTTGCAGGCCAATCCCTATCTGACCCCGGCTGAAGTGAAGGGAATCATCACTTCGACCGCCACGCAGGACTACGACACACGTCACGACGGTCCGGAACGATTCGGATATGGGAAAATCAACGCCTTGGATGCGGTCAAAAAGGCTTTGGAGATGAACGGCACCCAGGATTTCCGCACCGACCATGCAGGATTTGCTGTTTTTCCCAATCCAAGCAGCGGACAGTTTTACGTGACCTTCCAGGGTGACGGCACAGCCACAGCCGAGCTCTTCGATGTGAACGGACGGCTGCTGCTGCGCATGCCGCTGAATCCCGGCGTGCAGCCCATCGCGACAGAAAACCTGGCAAAGGGAATCTATTTTTTGAGACTGAACAGCAGACAAGGCACTGACATCCGAAAGATTGTACTGCAATAGCCGCCCCACTTGAGACAAAGGAAAATATTTCAGGGGAAGCGGCAAAGCTATCAGTATAATGAGTATTTTTGCGTTTTCTAAAAGAATTTTAACATTAAAAAAAAAATTATATGGAAGTATTATCTGACAGGATATTACAGATGGCCGCATCCGAAACGCTGGCCATGACGCAGGCCGCGAGGGACCTCAAGGAGCAGGGAAAGGATGTCATCAGCCTGAGCATCGGCGAACCGGACTTCAACACGCCGGAGAGCATCAAGGAGGCCGCAAAAAAGGCCATTGACGACAATTTCAGCCATTATCCCCCAGTTCCGGGCTACGCGGACCTGAAGGAGGCCGTCTGCAAAAAGTTCAAGAGGGACAACAACCTCGATTTCACCCCCGACCAGATCATCGTCTCCACAGGAGCAAAGCAGTCCATCTACCAGGTGGTGCAGTGCCTTGTCAACCCGGGTGACGAAGTGGTGATTCCGACCCCCTACTGGGTCTCCTACCGCGAGATCGTGAAGGTGGCCGGCGGCGAGTGTGTCTATGTGAAGACCGCCATCGAGAACGACTTCAAGGTGACCGCAGAGCAGCTGGAAAAGGCCATCACGCCGAAGACCAAGCTCATCATGTTCAGCAGCCCCTCCAACCCGACCGGCATGCTCTACAGCAAGGAGGAGCTCCGCAAGATTGCCGACATGCTGCAGAAGCATCCGCAGGTCTATGTGATGGCCGACGAGATTTACGAGCACATNNTCAACTTCGTGGGCAAGCATGAGAGCCTCGCGCAGTTCCCCGAAATCAAGGAGCGTGTGATCACCATCAACGGTGTGGCCAAGGGTTACGCCATGACAGGCTGGAGAATCGGCTTCATCGCCGCGCCTCTGTTCATAGCCAAGGCCTGCAACAAGCTGCAGGGACAAATCACCTCCGCCACCTGCTCCATCGCCCAGAAGGCCACCGTGCGTGCCATGGAGCTTGACCCCGCCACCGACAAGGACATCATCTGGATGCGCGAACAGTTCAAGGAGCGCCGCGATTTGGTGTACAAGCTGTTGTGCGAGATTCCGGGTCTGAAGGTCCGCCTGCCGCAGGGTGCATTCTATTTCTTCCCCGAGGTGAGCAGCTATTTCGGCAAATCCTACGGCGAATACAACATCAAGAACAGCACTGACCTCTGCATGTACCTGCTGCATGAGGCAAACGTGGCCACGGTGATGGGTTCCGCCTTCGGCGACGACAACTGCATCCGCCTCTCCTACGCAACCTCCAAGGAGACTCTGATTGAGGCCATCCGCCGCATCAAGGAGGCACTGGCGAAATTGAAGTGATGATTTGTTTTCATAAGAATCACCATTTCAGATAAAAACCGAACTCACGCAGGGGCTTGCCGCCGACTCCGGCACGATAGGTGGGCAGCGGGTTGCCGTATATGCCTAATTCAAAATATGAGATGCTTATGCCGGCGTGGATGTCCAGCCGCCATGGGTTGAAGACTTTAGTCTTTTCACTTGACAGTTTGGTGCGGTTGTTTTCGTTGATGTCGTTGCGCAGATAGCCCTCCCATATAAGTACGGCGGGCGTGATTCCAAGCACCACTGAAAAATCGTCCGATGAGCCAATCTTACGGGAGAATTCAATGGGGACATTCAGGTAATCGGCAAACAATGAATTGCTGAAGCGGTTGTGGTCTGTTTTCTCGCTGAATACAAGTTGACGGTCCACCACATCCACCTGGTTGCTGAGCATGGCGCTCCTCATGTCCAGCCCCAAACCGGTGGAAAAGTCCCATCTGGAGGCGGTGTGCTTGAAGCGCACCTTGATGGCGTAGTCCAAGTCCCAAATAAAGATTGTGTTGTAAGGGTTTTCGTATCGTGGGTTCGATAAAAGGAGTGGTGCGCGCAATTGGAATTGCATATAGGCCATCTCATATTCCCATGCGCATTTTTTTGAATCGGCAGGTTCATAGCGAATGTGAAATTTTAATATTCTTGTACGTTCCCCCTCCTCTTCAAAAATGATTTTTCCGCTGTCTCCGGCTGCATCTGTAAGTAATGTGAAAAGGGGATATTTTTCTAACGAAAACATCGGACAGTCTTTTCCAATTACAAGCGTGGCGCCAGGTTCGATTGTGACACTCCGGATGGTTCTGGAACATTCAATATGACACCGATTGGTATCATTTATATAGCTGTTAGGAAAAAAATGGAGTACCCCGTCCTTATATTTGAAATATTTGTATAGTTCAAAATTTGTTATGGTATCAGGCACGTTCAAGTGAAGAAAGTCCATATCAACACCTTTGGGGTTTGCGATTGTTATGTGGACTTGTGCGCCTTTATGCAGGTATAGGCTGCTGTAATCTCCAGTTACCCCACTTCCCCAGCTTTCAGTTTTTGGACTTTGTCCGAATGTGAGCGCAAACGTTCCAAAAAAGAGCATTGCGAAAAAAAATCTTGTTTTCATAACAGTTCTGTATTTATGTTAAAAATTTGTTTTTATGTTCTGTTTGTTGAATTGGTAGGCGAAAAGCGGAAGCTGCCGGTGCCTGTAACTTTTAAGCTTTGGAAAAAACTGGAACTTGCGTGAGTCCACATCCGGTTCGTATGAGACCGGCACATTATTGGTAATGATGTGCATAGTTCTGGCGGGTGCCGGAATGGTGTCGTGGACGTTGTCCGCAGCAGGTACGGAGGGCTGGTCCGCAACAAGGAGCATGTCAGCCTCTTCCGCAGGTCTCTCCTGCATCCGCAAATCCACATCTGCCGGCATTGCAATGCTTTCCGGAGCGGGAGCCGTTTCGGACGAAACTGCCGGATGCGCTGTGACAGCGGCCATCGGGCTGCCTTCCCTTGCCGGACGTGCTTCCCGTTGCGGTTGCAGCTCTTCAACAACAGCCTCTTCACGGTTCTCTTCCGAAAGGGTGGGGAGGGCGTTACGGATGCTGTCCGTCACAACGTTTGCCTGATAAACCGGCTTTTGCGCCCCCGTTCCCTTATCCTTTAAAGGAAAAACAAGCCACAGTATCAGCAGGCAGGCAGCCACTCCGCTTATGATGTATATGTATGGCGGAATGCGCCGTGCGGGCGTTTCGGCAGCCGCCAGCCGGTCGATGGTCTGCTCCAGCCGCTGCCGGCGGCGGAGGTTCTCCCCATATTCCTGCAAGGTCTGCAAAGCCTTGCTTTCGTCATTGTTCTGTTTGAAATTATTGTTTTCCATCGTCTATTCGTTTTCAGGGTTTATGTTGCGCAGGGCATGGCATGCCCGCGACAAAGTGACATACAGATGGTTCATGCTCATGTGGAGCATTTTGGCTATTTCATGGTTATCTTTCCCCTCCACGTATTTCAGCTGCAAAGCCTTGCGCTGCCGAAGAGGCAGTTGGCGCATCCGCTCCTTCACCGCCCGGTAACGCTCCTCAATCTGCGCCGCGCTCTCCGTCTCCGTGCTCATCAGCGCGGCCTCGTCCAACGGGACGGTCGAATGGCTTTGGCTCTGGCGCAGCAGGTCGATGCAGTACCGCTTCAACATGGTGAGGCAGTAGCCCTCAATGTTTTTCACCTCATCCAAACGGTCGCGCATCTCCCACAGGCGGACCACCGTCTCCTGCACCGCGTCCTCCGCCTGTGCGCTGCCGCCGAGCAGCCGTTCCGCCATCTGCTGCAGCGCTGGCTGCAGCGGAAGAATGTGCCGTTTGAATTTTTTTGTCTCCATCACCCTAATGACGGAAGAATGCCACAAATCTTACACCGGAAAGGGAAAAATTTTGTCTTTATAAAAACATTGTCATGTAAAGCGGCAGATATCGCACTCCGTTTTTCTGTTCCACGTTGCCTTTGCACAGGACAATTCCCTCATTGACTGATGCTCCGAATGTCTCCATTGCGGTGTCTAATGAGGTGTGCCGCCGGTAGTCCTTTCCCGATTTCACCTCAATAATGTTGATTTTATTGCCATGCGGGTATACGAAGTCCAGCTGCTGCCTGCTTTTCCGGTCATAATAGTGCAGCGGTATGCCGCGTTTGGAGAGTTCGGCGGCCACAAAATTTTCAGCGAGCGCACCCTGGTTAATGTCCAGGCGGCCTTGCAGTATTTCCGCCTGCAATCCCTGCTTGCCCAACATCATGCTGCACAACAATCCGTTGTCAATCATGTACAGTTTGTAGAGATTTTTTTTCTCAAAAGCCGCAAACGGCAGTTCCAATGTGCTTACGTTACGTGAAAAATAGCCGATGCCCACATCCGAAAGCCATTCGGTGGGGGAGGCGTATTTGCGTTGGGCCGCACCTTTTTCCAAGTCTGCGATGACGAACCGTTTGTTTTCTTTGCTGAGCTGTTGTGGTATGGCGTCAAAGACACTTTTGACCAATATTTTGTCCTTGCCCGCATACTTGGAAAAGACATCCCGATAGCTGTTCAATATATCCGTTTGCACGTCAACTGTTTGCATGATGTCGGAGGTTTGAGTGAACACATTCACAACCTCAGGCATTCCGCCAATGATAAAATATTGTCCCAGAAACCTAAGAATCTGCTGATGCAGAAAATCGCTGACCGGTTTTTGCGCATCATGGCATTTTTTCAGTTCCTCCACAACGGACCCGCTGACGTTGCATGCCCACAGGAATTCCTCAAAATCCAATGGGAACATCTCCACCTGATGTTCGTATCCGACAGGGTATGAGGAAACATCCTTATAGTTGATGCCTAACAGCGAACCGGATTCAATATAGTCAAAGCGGCCGTCCTCCACCAGGAATTTGATTGCGGTACGCGCTTGCGGGCAACTCTGGATTTCATCAAAGAAAATCAGCGTACTGCCCTTTTCAAAAGGGCCGAACCCCATGGAAGACAAATTCATGATGATGGTATTGGCATCCAAATCACCTTCAAACGCCTGCCTGGCTTTCCGGTTCTGCTCAAAGTTGATTTCAATGAAATTCCGGTAGTGGGTTTGCGCAAATTGGCGTACAGCTGTGGTCTTGCCCACTTGCCGCGCCCCTTTTATCAATAGGGCTTTCCGGTGCTGCTTTCCGCTCCATTCTTCAAAGTAATTGATAATCTTTCGTTTGAGCATTATTTACAACTTTTTGCAGTATTTTCGGGTGCAAAATTACAACTTTTTGCAATATGTTGAAGCATAAAATTACAACTTTTTGCAGGTTCAGACAAAAAAAAGCTGCCGTCCTCTTTTCCGTACCAGCCGGAATGGGAAATAGAGGATGTTGCTTACACCCGCTTTCCCTTGATCCATGTCCCGAGATCTGGCAGGCTGTCCGGATTGATGTCCGGCTTCATGAAATTCTGCTGGTAAGGATATGGCCTGTCTATCTCAATCTCCTTTCTGCTTTCATTGACAAATTCAATCACCTCCTCTTCCGTCACGCCCAAAATCTTCATGTTTGTGGCGTTGCTGTAGCGGATCACTTCTGCCAGATAGCGGTAGTAGGTGACCCGCTTGTGGATGTTCGACAGGCTTGTGCGGAACATTTCGTTATGAAGGAATTTGGAGTATGGGGTCTCGCCCGGGTGTTCTTCAGGATGTTTCAAGATTTCGGCCTCCAATCCTTCAAACTCGTGGATGAATTTGTCGTATTGTTCCGTAATGGTATGCATCATTGAAAAGCATGTGCCCACGTTGTCAATCAGTTTGATATACCCCATGTTTTTCCATGCCTCAATGGAGTTGGCGAAGATTGTTTCCGTTGTCTCGTCATAACTCAATACAGGAAAGCCCATGCTGTATGGCAGATAGTTGAGTGTCTGGCTGTAGGATGGGGCGTCAATGGAATCTTCCGGTATGACCAGCAGATATGCGACAAGTGTGTCACGCCATGCGAGCTCATCGGAAATCTGCTCCAATTTTTGGGCGAACTTCTCCACGTTGCCCATCAGCATCATGGCCGACAGCTGCCGCTCCTGCGCAAGACGCCTTTGCTGCAGCACCTGCCCGGTCCCAAAGGTGAGGATAATGGAGATGGTCGTGCCGAGGAAGGTGTACAGCAGGTTTTTCCAAATTTTGTTGGATTTCTCTACAGGGTTGTTGTCCGGAATGTTAGGTAGGTTTTCTGTCATGGTTGAAAATTTAGTATGAATTTTTTCAATATGATAAAAATTTTAGTATGAATTTTTATGTTTTTGCCAATTTCATTAACCTTTACCGCCCCCTTTTCCTTACCAGCCGGAATGAGAAATAGAGGATAGTGAGGAACAGCCCCATGAAAAGTGTCATGCCCCATGTTCTCGGGTGGCTGAACGGGTTAACGAGCCTGTCCCCGATGTCATACATCAGCTGCAATGGTGATGTCAGGATGTCCCAACTGTTCCAGCGCAGGTATCTGCCGATGTATATGCCGAAACTTCCTACAAACAGCAAAAGCACGGATATCGCTGTAACCCAGAATTTACTAAGGTATTTTTGAAGCATGTTCTCCATGTCCCACAGGCTCAAAAAACCGAACATCAGTCCTGTCCAGGCAAAAGAGAGGATGAGTATGAGGTCGAACCAGACCGGCATGGAGGAGGTGAGCCTCAGGTGGAACAGATCGGTCAGTATATATGGCGCATTCGGGAAAAATAGCAGCCAGACGGCAATCAGAAGTGCCAGCATTGTTTTTGACCGGCCCAATTTCCGGCACAGCACCATAAGGCTTGCAATTGCCCAGGGAACAAATGCCAGAAAAAGGTTCCAATTCAGGAACAGGAACACTTTGGTGTCTGTATAGTAAAATCGGAAAAGCGAGGCACTGAAACAAAACAGTGTGAATGTTCCCATGCAAACGGTTTCGTCAAGACGGTGTGTCTCTTTCAGTCGGTTTAACAGCATAGCGACATGATTTTGGGGATGAATATGAAAAGTCCTACGGCCAGCGCGGCGATGGCGGAAAGCAGCACTGCCGCCGCCGCCAGATCCTTAATCTTTTTGATTCTTGCATCCAGTTCAGGGCATACGAAATCACAGATGTTCTCAACAGCGGAATTGATGGCCTCCATGCCGAACACCAGTCCAATGGCAAGGGCGACCGCCACCCATTCGGTGCAGGAAATCCTTAACAGTACTCCCATAACAATGACACAAACCGTTGCGAACAGGTGTATCCTTGCGTTGTGCTCCTCCCTCACCAGCACCCGCAACCCGCTGAATGCGTAACTGAAGCTCTTCAGTCTCCTTTTTATTGAGAAACGGTTGGTGTCCATGTTGTTTCCATCGGGTCGCTATTCCTTCAGGGAATCCTCCACATATTGCCTGAGCGTGCCTTTCTTCTTCATTTTGATCAGTTTTTCCGCCATCTTGTTCTTGCCTATAAAATCCTTGTATTTGAGGTAATAGTTGATGACTGTTTCAATGCCGGCCATGGAGCCGTCCGCTTTGGATGCGTCCGGGTTGCTTATGTTGTGCCTGGCCCAACCTCCCATGTAAAGGACAAGGAGCTCCCCGTTGTTGAAATTGGCCGCATCTGCATTCACTTCAATGTGGACATCGGGCGAACCTATCATCCACCATACCACGAAGGCATTCACATCCTTGCGCTGTGTGGCGGAAGGTGCGTGGCTTTCAAGCCAATCCATGCAGCGGTTGAAATCCTGCACATAGTTGGCATACTCTGCTTCTTCAATCGCCCCCGGAATGGCCGGAACGGTGAACTTCTGAGCCCATATCGCCTGCGAAAACATCAGGCAGAGCGCAATGACAAATAATCTTTTCATAATCGAGTGTTTTTAAGGCTGCCAATTGCAGCATGTTTCTGAAATGCAAAAATACAAAATTCTTGGCAATAATAACAAATATTGCCGAAAATTTGTTTTATAATCCTTAGTGTGTTGTTTTTTTGAGTTGTGCTTTAGACATGGTGTGTTTTGATTTTACGTTTAAAAGAACTGACCCCCCATGACAATAATTAGCCCTCATTAGAAATTTCAGCATACAGTGCCAATCCTTTTTCGGTAAGATAATAGGCTTGGTCGGGGCGCTTCGGCGCATCGGGAAAGAGCATTTGAACATACTCGTTTTCTATAGACGGAACAAGATAACATTTGCGGAAATTATCCTCTCCTTTTAATTGGAGTGATTTCATTATTTCATTAGCAGAAATCGTATTTCCTCGAACTGCCAAAACCACTTTTTTTATCTTGCCATCTACTTCACCTCTTACTTCACCTCCTTCTTGTACTCTTTCTTCATTTCGCCGCTAGATAACAACCCGAAAATCATCATCTTGGTGAAACTCTGGTTTGCGAAGTCCATACTCCAAACAATGGTTAATAATATCAGTAGTTCCTGTTCCCATTTGCTCTATATAGCCGCTAAGGTAAACGGGATTGGCAAGCACGGGATTAACAGGATTAGAGGTGTGCTCTTTGAATATCCTAATGTGGTTCATAATGTGGTAATTCTTTCGTGTTAGTAAACGAAATTGTTTTGATTTTCGTATGAGGGGTTGAAATCAGTTTCAGGTAATCAGCATACAATTTTCCGTAGATAGTTTCATCGCTCAATGGGCGACCGGAGGCGAATTTATTTAGGAAAAAATGGAGTTCGTCAAGATGACGTCTGGTGTCCCAAAAAAGCTGTCATGGAGCGCAGCATCCAAATAATTGTAGTACTTTCCTAACCGTTTTTATGACGGTGTAGAAAACCCTCATATTGTTTTATGACGTTTTTATCATATTCAACATCCACAAAAAGAGGTGTCTGACATGGTGAAATTTCTTGAATGATAGGGTGAAGATGGGGCATTTTAAGGGTTATTCTTTTTCAAATCATTTACATTGACAAATATGGTTTTGTCTTTGATAACAAGCTAAACTTTGCTTTCAGTCTTTAGATGTTGGTGGGAGTTGTCTTCGTTTTTTTTCGTTTTACAGCAATCTGTCGGATTTTTTTGTGGAATTCCTTACGGGAAGATTCATCATATGGATTGTATGATATATTTTCGTTAAAACACTCAATGGCTTGATTATTTGCGGATTGTCCGATAACAAGAGAATAAAACGAGGTGCCATTCATCTTTTCTTTCTCAATTGAGGTAACAATATTGTACGGTAGATTATTCATTACAAAATCTGAAATCATCAGCACATCGGCATTTTTGTAATTCTCTGTTTTCAATTGTCTCAAGCATTCCGCAAGAGCTGGCGCAGCGTCCGTTCCTCCATTAAACGACTTGTTCAGAAAATTTACAAGCGTTTCCAAGGCGTTTGTTTTTTTGAAGTCCGCTAAATCAAGTGTTTCTATACCCGTCGAAAATGAAATCAGGAAGCATTTTCTATTATGTCGCATAGCAGTTTTTGCTATGGCGAATGTCGCAATTTTGGCGGTCTGTTCGGGAACTCCTTGCATGCTGCCACTTGTGTCCACGCATATAATGATGGGTCCTGTTTCGTCCTTAGTTTTTGAAATTTCAATCTCTTTTGGCCGTGTCTCCCTGTATATTTCAGCAACATCTTGTGAATAGCTATAGGAAAGTAACTGCTTTTCAACAAATTTTAGATAAAACAGATTTTCCAAATCGGGGTCAGTTAACAATGCCATTTCCGATGGCAAAACGCGGCTTATTTCGTTGGAATAATTGAATCCGACGACATTTCCTCGTTGGGCGGGCTGGGGATGGAACTCTCTTCTGATGATGATTTCTTCAATAATTTTCTTTTCCACCTCTCTTGACGTTGCACTTTGTCTTCCAAGTAATTCAGCAAATTCTTGTAGGGCGTTGTCATTTTTTAAGAGCGATGCATACTTTTGCAAAATGTCGAAGCCGAAATTGCGGAAAGGCTGGTTGGACATATCCCACAAATATCCGTGCCCCAAATCATTAATAATTGGTTGCAGAAGTTGTTCCAGCTTTTTGAAGTTTTCGATTTTTTTGTAGAGTTCCTCTAAAAATTTCTTGCGCTTTTCGTCAATCTGTTTTTGCTCATAATCAGCTTTGCGAGCATTGAAGTTTTTAGCCAATGCTTTCATAAGCGCCTGAAAATAAGCCTTTTTATAATCCGTAATATCTTTTTCGTCTGGATTGTCCCCTAATTTTGCGAGGTCATTCTGCAACATTTTTTTATAATGTTGCATATCAAAGTTTCTATCTGCCGTTTCTATGCTCTGGTAAGCCGTCTCATATTTTTCGAAATGATCAAAGAAATCAACGCCACCCGATTTCTTGATTTGTTTAAGAAAATCGGATTCCTTCTGGAAATGTTTGTTCGTTTCGATTTCCACTTCCGTTGAAGTGCGTTCGGACCAGTTCAAAATATCGGATTGCACATCCTCCGACAGACCTTGATGGTCGCCGACATATTTTTTCGTCTCTTCAGAAATATTTCCGACGGTTTTGGAAATCATTTCGCTGGCGGACGGGAATTCGGATTTGTCAGACTTGTCAATTTTATTGTCGAACGCATCTTCCAAAGCGTTAACAGTCTTTTTGCGGTTTTGTTTATCCCCAAACCGTTCACTGTCGGCGTGCTTTTCGAAACTGCGTTTGGCCTTATTTGTGGAATCTTTGTTGATGATTTTTTGGCACTTGCGTTTGTTCTTTTTGATTTTTTCAAATTGCTCTTTCAATTCAGGCAGTGCTTGCCAAAAGTCATCATTGTTATCACTATGGGCGCATTGATTTCTGATCTTTATGGCTGTATATTTCCCTGCGATATCATAGATTTTTGCCTTTTCACCAATTCTAATCAACTTGCCCTTCAAAGAATCAGCAAGGTCATCTGTCTTTTCGCCGTTTTCGATGCGCTGGAATAAAGACTCGCAATCTTCTATCAATTGCAGAAGCTGTTCTGCTTGCCCGCGTGGAAGTTCATTTTCTCGTCCCATTTTGATATTGATTGATGGTTATCGACTTCTGTTAAGCATCCACCCTATTCTACCTGAAATTCCTTGTAGCGAGATTGCTGAAAATCAATAATGTTAATAAGTTTGGCATATTTGGTTTTCATATTGATTTGCTCATCAAAAATCACACCATAATACAAATCACTGTTAGCAAATAGGTTGCTCCTAAATTGATTGTCCAATTCGCCCATATCTTGATCAATTTGATTAATTTGTTGTTTGATGTCATCTTTAAGATCATTAACCATCTTATCAAAACAATCACTTGCTGCATCAAATGTTATCTTTTCCAAAGCTTTAGGGGCTGGTTGGATTCTATAGGTCTTGCCCTCAATTTTAACTTCATTTGCCTTTTTATTAATTTTTACTTTTGAAGAAGGAATTTGTGTCGGCTCAACATCTTTGTCACCAAGGAAAAAGTAATGTTCTGTAGTGTCCCATAGCGCATTGGTGCTATTGACAGAAATACCGCATTTATGCCCATTCAGATCGTCCAATATGTAATATTCAATTTTTTCTCCTGATTTATTGTTAAAACTCACCGTAAAAAACACATCTTTTTCAAAGAAGTTTTTATCGATATTTGTTTTAAGTTTCTCAACCTTTTGTTCCCATTCTTCAAAATCAGTTGTGCATTCCATACCGAAATGGCCAATGGCATCTTGCATAATCGCTTTGGCTTCCTGCTCCTGGCTGATGGTGCTCCAGATGCAATCTGCAATCAATGAGGCATCCATCAGGTCGGTTTCGGTTCTTCCGTTGCAATATGCGGAGACACGCATGAGATTCACAATCTTCTTCCAGCGACGATCTGAAATAATATATCTTTCGTCGGCCTCACGATTACTTTCGTTATTTTTCTCACTGATAATTTTTCTCACTGCTTGAATGACATTGAAACAATCGTCCGACAATTCCACCTTTTCCGCTTCAGACTGAATGGTCTCAATGTCGGTGGCAGATAATTTCTCGGTTATGTTGCTTGTCGGGATTCTTTCTGCGGAAACCATATTGCGGAAGTTATCCTCATTTGAAATAGGCAGTTCCAAGATTCTTACCAAAAATCTGTCAAAGATAGCATCCAAACCTTGATTTTTTGCGGGCAGTTCGTTGGATGCAGACATAAAGCCAATTAATGGGACGTGTTCAGTCTCACCACCATTTCTGAATATTTTTTCGTTGAGAATGGTCAACAGGGCATTCTGGATGGCGGGATTCGCTTTCCAGATTTCGTCCAAAAATGCAAACTGTGCCTTGGGAAGATATTTTGCGGTTTTTCTCTTGTAATTGTCGTTTTTCAACTCCTGCACTGAAACGGGGCCGAAAATTTCATCGGGCTGTGAAAACTGATTCATTAAATAGTCGAAAAATTTCACCTCTTCCTTGTTGGACGGCTCCTTAAAAGCTTCAGAGATTCTTCGAGCCACGAGACTCTTGGCTGTTCCGGGTTCGCCGAGCATAAATGTGCTTTCACCTGCCAGCACAGCCAGTAATGTCAATCGAATGGAACGTTCCTTTTCGTAAAGGCCACTATTTAATTCGTCTAATAATTTTTTAATTTTCTTTTGAATCTCTTCTGCTTTTGTCATAATTGGTTCTATTTTTGATGCTTGATGTTTTTAATCTTCAAAATGCATTTTCTCGAACATTTATACCATATAGTAATTTAAATTTCCATTATCAACTTTTTATGGTGTTTTTCCTTGTATTCGAGTTTGGATTAAGTTGTTTTCCTCTATTCCCTTGGTTTTGGTCGTATTGTTTATTTGTACCTTTTGTTCCTTTATTTGAATTCTGCATGTTAGCAGAATTGTTATTGGGTTTGATTTTTTGTTTAGCCATAATTATATTGATTATTAATTGAATTTCAAAATTTCCTAGGTTTCGAAGCAGTGCCGAACAAATAGCAAACGCTATGATTAATAATATGTTAATTTATTTTATTCTAAATAATTCCCTGCTTTGTTAATACTCATTTTTTTACAAAAAAGGGGCAACAGGCAAAGCAGCCATTGCCCCTTTAATCATAAATGTAAAGACGGTGCATGCACCGTCTTTACAAGATAATCAGCAATTACTTCCCTTCGCTCAGCTTTTTGTAGCCTTCGTAGCGGAGTTTGGCAAACTGCTCGGTCTTGGCGAAGAGTTCCTTGGCCTCTTCGGGGAAGGTCTTCAGCAACGAGTTGTAGCGGACCTCGCCCATGATGAAGTCTTGGAACTTGCTCCAGTCGGGTTCCTTGCTGTCCAGGTGGAAGCCGTTCTGTCCGGCCTCTTCCTCGGCAGGGTTGAAACGCCACAGGTGCCAGTAACCGCAATCGACGGCGAGCTTCTCTTCCAGCTGGGAGTGGCCCATGCCGATCTTGATGCCGTGGTT
>DBYD01000028.1 GCA_002309855.1 Bacteroidales bacterium UBA1195 | reverse complement strand
CTTGGTTCGAGCCCAAGAGGGACCACTTTTTATTTTTAAAAGAAAAAATCCATGTTACAGCGTATCCAATCCCTTTTTTTGCTGCTGGCCGCCGCCTGCTACATTTGGGCCGCCTTCCTGCCGATTGCAACAATCCAGCCCAAGGATGATTCCGGGCGCATCGAATGGAGCCGTGTGGAGGATGATGCTGTAGAGGAGGCTGTGCCAACGCTTTACACGTATGATGCATGGTCTGTCAGCAGCATGGATGGGAAAAAGGTCTGCAATAACGGTTACGTGGCTGTTATGCAACTGATTCTGGGTGTCTTCTCATTTGTCATCATCTTTTTGTTCAGAAACCGCAAGTTGCAGGCAAAACTCTGTGTGACCGCTCTCTTTATAGGGATGCTGCTGCTGGTGCTGATGCTTTTCGTCTGTCCGGACATGATTTTCCCGAAGACGGCCGCACTGCGTGGGGCTGAGACGGTCTATTCGCTTTGGACCGTTGTGTCCATGGTTCCCGTCCTGCTTGTGTATCTGGCGCAGAAGTTCATCTTGAAGGATGAGCAGCTGGTCCGTTCCGCCGACCGGCTCCGTTAGCGATGGAATTCCGTCTGAAAGCTCCGTTTGCACCTTCCGGCGACCAGCCGGAGGCAATCCGCCAGTTGGTTGGTGGGCTCCGTGCGGGTTTGCACGACCAGACACTACTTGGTGTGACCGGTTCCGGCAAGACCTTTACCATAGCCAATGTGCTTCAGGAGGTTCAGCGGCCTACACTGGTGCTCAGCCACAACAAGACTTTGGCGGCGCAATTGTACAGCGAGTTTCTGGAATTTTTCCCTGAAAACAAGGTGGAGTATTTCGTCTCCTATTACGACTATTACCAGCCGGAGGCATACATCCCCACCACCAACACCTATATTGAAAAGGATCTCTCCATCAACGATGAGATTGAGAAGCTGAGGCTGAGCGCGACCACCGCGCTGCTTTCCGGACGGCGCGATGTGGTTGTGGTCTCATCTGTTTCCTGCATTTACGGCATTGGCAATCCGGAGGAGTTCGCCAAAAACACGCAGCATCTGCGTGTCGGGCAGAAGATAGTGCGCAACAAGCTGCTGCGCGATCTGGTCAACGCACTGTATGCCCGTACGGAGACGGTGCTGGAGCGTGGCCGTTTCCGCGTCAAGGGAGACCAGGTGGACATTTTTCCGGCCTATGCAGACGAGGCCTACCGGCTCACCTTCTGGGGCGACGAGATTGAATCCATTTCGGCCATCGATCCGGTGGAGGGCCATTTTCTGGAGAAGATGGAGCGGCTTACAGTCTATCCGGCCAATATTTTTGTCACCTCTCCCGACATCATCAACCAGGCGGTCACTGAAATCCAGTCCGATCTTGTAAAACAGGCCGAATACTTCCGGAGTGTTGACAAACATCTGGAGGCCAAGCGGCTGGAGGAGCGTGTCACCTACGATGTGGAGATGATCAAGGAGTTGGGTTACTGCTCCGGTGTGGAGAATTATTCGCGCTATTTCGACCGCCGCAGGGAGGGGGAGCGTCCCTTCTGCCTGCTGGACTATTTCCCTGATGATTTCCTGCTGGTTATAGACGAGAGCCATGTGACTGTGCCGCAAATTCGCGGCATGTACGAGGGGGACCGTTCACGCAAGCGCAATCTGGTGGAATATGGGTTCCGGCTGCCGGCCGCCCTTGACAACCGTCCGCTGAAGTTTGACGAGTTCGAGTCGCTGGTGGGGCAGACCATCTACATTTCGGCCACGCCTGCGGAGTTTGAGCTGCAGGCCTCCGAAGGGGCGGTGGTGGAGCAGGTTGTGCGTCCCACTGGACTGCTGGATCCGGTGATTGAGGTGCGTCCCTGCACCCGTCAGGTGGATGACCTGTTGGATGAGATAGAGCAGGTGGTAGGAAAGGGGGAGCGGGTGCTGGTCACCACGCTGACCAAGCGTATGGCGGAGGATCTCACAGCCTACCTGCAGCGGATTGATGTCCGCGTGCAGTACATCCATTCGGATGTGGAGACTCTGGAGCGTGTGGAGATTCTGGACAACCTGCGGGCCGGCGCAATCGATGTGCTGGTGGGGGTGAACCTGCTGCGTGAAGGACTGGATTTGCCGGAGGTCTCCCTTGTGGCGATCCTGGATGCGGACAAGGAGGGTTTCCTGCGTTCCGCCCGTGCGCTCACACAGACAGCAGGACGTGCCGCCCGTAACGTGAACGGGCGGGTGATTTTCTACGGCGACCACATCACGCCCTCCATGCAGCAGACCATTGATGAGACAAACCGTCGGCGTGAGAAGCAGATGCGCTACAACCGCGAGCACAACATTGTTCCTCAAACAGTGCGGCGCACCCGCAAGTCGCTAAAGCAGGAGCAGGAGCCGTCAGCATATGTAATGCCGGATGCCGGCACTTCCGCATCGTCGCAGCCGCAGATGGTGCGGGAGGAGGCCGCCGTCTACTTTTCGGAAAAGGAGCTAAAACAGCTGCTCAAATCCAAGACCAAGGCGCTTGAGGCCGCTGTCAAGGATCTGGATTTCGTTGAGGCCGCGCGTCTCCGTGATGAGATCAAGGCGCTGAAGGAGCGGGTTGCGCCCACAGCTGCTCAAGGGCATCGTTGAGCGCCTCAATCTGCAGCGCGATTTCGGTGTTGGTCTCCTCCTGCTGCCGGTTGATGTCGTTCTGGTCGTGTAGAATCTCTTTAAGGTGCCAAAATGGCACCTTAAAGAGTCAAATTAAATGTTTTTAAGAATCATTTCTGCAGATACCTCCATCTTTGAGAATGCGAACAGCCGTTTGCCTAGGTCTTTAAAGGAGGCGCCAATGTGGTAGACAGTATTGTCAGTAATAAGAAATCGGTCGTGGAAGTTATTCGATTCCATGATGTTTATGGGTGTATATTGTCGGTTGTGTCTTTCGATGTCAAGAGCCAATGCCTCGCTGATATTCCTTGTGATAATGGTTGCTTGGACGGATGTTTCCCGTTTGGAAAGCATCAGCAGCACAGATTCTTCAATATAATTGTCAATTAGAGTGATGTTTTCCTTGGCCGACTTTATCAGATCAGTTGCAAAGACGTAGGCGTCGAATATTTGTCCGTTGTAGAACACCCCTTCTTTCTGTGGTAGGGAAGTGCGTACAAAAAAATCCACTTTTTCCTGTAGCTCATGTATCTGTTCCGTATGTTCCTGTAGCTGATGATCGATCCTTTGTTCCATGAACATCATATGTCTGTTAATACTGTATCCATGCAGTAGATATTCTTTGAGAATCCTGCTTGCCCACTGTCGGAACCGTACGCCACAAATGGAGTTGACCCTGTAGCCTACACTGATTATCAAGTCCAGATTGTAAAATGTTACTTCATGCGTTTGTGTTTTACCATGAATGGCTCCGTGTTGGGTGGTTGTTGCATTTTTTGCAACAACCATATCCTGTTTCAGCTCACCACAGTCAAAGATATTTTTGATATGGCGGGATATGGTTGATTTGTTGCGCTGGAACAGTAATGCCATCTGGTCTAAAGTCAGCCAGACAGTTTCATTTGCCAGCTGTACCTCCAATTGCACTATGCCATCATCGCTTTTGTATACAACGATGGATTCATCAGATGGTTGGAATATCGTCAGATTAGTGTTATCCATTTTTTTCTTTGTTAGTGGTTGTGATGTTAGTGAACTTTTGCAAAAGTAGTCTTTTTTCCGACAGCTTTTCTCGAAACAGTTTAATTTATTATAACTCGTTGATATGAATATATATAACGATTAATGTAAAAAAAGCTGTAATCCGTATTCAGATTTCGTGTATCTTTGCACTCTCATTAAAAAAATAGAACCATGTTTAGCAAAGAAACCTACCTGCAACGCAGGAACCAACTGAAAAACAGTGTTAAAAGCGGGATGTTGCTTTTCCTTGGAAACAACGAGGCTCCGATGAACTATCCCTCTAACACCTACCGTTTCCGGCAGGACAGCCATTTCCTCTATTTCTTCGGCCTGCAGCTTGACCATCTGGCCGCCGTCATCGACGCGGATGAGGACCGTGAAATCCTTTTCGGCGACGACTACACCATCGACGACATCATCTGGATGGGGAACCAGCCGAGCATCCAATCCCTTGCGGAACGCTGCGGCGTTGCCGAAAGCCGTCCCTTCGCCGCCCTGGCCGAATATCTGAAAAAGGCGCAGGAGGCCGGACGCACAATCCATTTCCTGCCGCCGTACCGTCATGACAACAAAATCCTGCTGCACCAGCTGCTGGGGATTCCGTTCGAAAAGCTGAAGGAGTCCGCTTCCGTCCCGATGATCAAAGGGGTGGTGGCGTTGCGGGAGCGCAAGACTGAGGAGGAGATTGCCGAAATGGAGAAAATCTGCGACCTCGGTGTCGACATGCACCTCTCCGCAATGCGCGGCGCCAAGGCGGGCCGTCTTGAACGCGAGCTGGCCGGTACCGCTGAGGGAATATCCATGAGCGGCGGCGCGGGCGTCTCGTTCCCGGTAATCCTGTCCCAAAACGGTGAGACACTGCACAACCACAACCATGAACAGCTGCTCGAAAACGGACGTATGCTGCTGGTGGACGCTGGAGCGGAGGCGATGTCCGGCTACAGCTCCGACTACACGCGCACATTTCCGGTGAGCGGCAAGTTCACCCAGAAGCAGCGTGAAATCTATGAGATTGTTTTGCGTGCCAACATGGAGACCTTCCAGCTGGCGCGTCCGGGCATCCGCTATTTCGAGGTGCATCTGAACGCATACCGCGTAATTGCCGAAGGGCTGACAGCATTGGGGCTTATGAAGGGCAATCCGGCGGACGCGGCGTTGGCCGGCGCACCCGCGCTCTTCATGCCGCATGGCCTCGGCCACATGCTCGGCCTTGATGTGCACGACATGGAGGATCTTGGCGAAAACTATGTGGGCTATGACGAGACCTTCCAGCGCAGCACCATCTTCGGGCACGGCAGCCTCCGCTGCGGCAAGACATTGCAGCCCGGTTTCATAGTGACTGACGAACCCGGCATCTACTTTATCCCGAAACTTATCGCCATCTGGGAGAAGGAGGGGCGTTTCGCCGAATACATTAATTATAATAAGGTGAGGGAATACATCGGCTTCGGAGGCATCCGCATCGAGGACGACGTGCTCATTACCGAAACCGGATGCCGGCTTTTGGGCAAGCCGCTGCCCAAGCAGCCCGACGAACTCGAAGCCATTATAGGCAAATAAACAGAGAGAGGGTCAACCGACCCTCTCTTTTTAGTATATCGCTATGGTTAGTCCCACGCTGAAGGGATGCACTTGCGGGTTGCCCTCCTCGAACATCTTTGTCAGCATGTAGGAGGCATTGAGGTCAAAATATTTCCAGCCGGCATGGAAGGTCAGCTCCACCGGCACTTTTGTCCTGTTGGGGATTTTGTTGTTTTTGATATGCACGTCCCTGTTGCTGTTGCCGTCGTATTGCAGAACTTCGCAGTTTGCGCCCACATATTTGCTATGGATGTCCGCCATCATGCCCACACGCACGCCGCAGGTTATCTTCCATTCTGCGGTCGGGTGAAAATAGCGGAATTCCAATGGAATATGCAGATATGTAAAGGATAGTTTGTTTACACTGTATTTTGTCGTTTCCGGCAGCGGGACCATCACCACGTCATAGTTGTTGTTGATTATGCTGTAGGCGTTGGAATAGAGGTTGTGGCTGCATACGCCCACGCCCAATCCGAAGCTGAACGGACTCTCCTTCCGGAGCGGCAGGTCGAACAGGAAGCTGGCGTTGAAGCCGCGGTTGAACCCCTGCTGTTTCACACCCTCAGGCAGTCCCAGCCAGTAGGAGTAGAAAAAGTCTGTAAACAGGCGGTTCTTGATAATCAGTTTTTTGCTTGTCTTTTCTGTTTGGATGGTGTCTTGGGCCAATAGTGTGTTGCCTCCGGTCAGGAGGATTGCGAAAGCCAAAATTGCAATTTGTTTCATGTGTCAGATTTTATTTCAAAACCATTTAACGTATGATGCGGCGGATTATTGTGCCTGTTTGCTGACTGCATTCAGGTTTTCTTTGGAAAAAGAGAAGGGAAGCAGCTCTGCGGCCTTCTGCAGCACTATGACGCTGCCGTTTGCGGCGCCCATCAGCAGCCGTATTGGGCTGTTCTGCCTCTGTTCATATTCAAGCAGCACCTGACGGCATCCGCCGCATGGCGAAAGCGGCATTTCCGAACTTTCGGCCACCAATGCCAGAGCGATGATGCGCTTTTCAGGAAATTGTGCCGACGCGGAAAAGAGGGCGACCCTTTCCGCACACATTCCCTGCGGGTAGGAGGCGTTCTCCTGGTTGTTCCCGCATACCACGCTACCGTCCTCCAGGAGGATTGCGGCTCCGACACGGAAGCGGGAATATGGGGCGTAGGCTTTGGATGCACTGTCCAGTGCGGCTTGGAGCAGTCGCGCGTCGGTCACGTCCAGCTCATCCCAGGAGCCGTAGCTTTCAAAGTTCAAATGAATTTCCTGTTTCATGGCTGTCAGGTAAAAAAAAAGGCTTCCGTTGGGAAGCCTTTTTTAGTATGGTAAAATCATTAGCGGACCACCTGGATTTTCTCCACGCGGGTGGCTTTTTCGCTCTGCATCTTCACAATGTAGAGGCCGGCGCTGAGGTCGTTGACGGAGATGGTGGTGTTGCCGTTGGCGGTAACATTCTTCACCAGCTGGCCGTTGGCGGCATAGATGTTCACCAGCAGATTGTTGGCGTTCTCAATGTTCAGGCTGTTGCGGACAGGGTTCGGATAGAGGCGGACATTCTCCAGATAGGCCTCTTCGATGCCGGTAGTTGCGAATTCAACCGTGAAATGACCGTTGAAAGGATAGGCGTCCTCAATGTCGGTCTTGGTGCCGTTGGTGTATTTTCCGGTGATTTTGCTGGAAAGCACATTGGCATACGGTCCTTCAACAAACCTGCTGGCAGGAACGTTGACGGAGATGGCGAGCATGGAGACGGAGTCCAGTTTCAGACCGTTGGTCAGGCAGACAGCGCCTTTAATCATGTCGGTTCCGTTCAGGCCCATGGTGAGGTAGAGGCTGTCTCCGGCGGCCAGGTCGGCGGCACCGTTCATGGAGTTCTTGATAACCAGAATCCAGTTGAACTTGTAGGTTTTGGTGCGGTCGATGTTAGGAATGCTGAGGGAGTCCCACATCTTGATGGAGGTTTCCGAAGCCTGGTAGCCAATCAGAGTGAATTGTGCATTGGCCTTGGTGCAGCAGAACATTGCTGCGACTGCGAAAAGGAAGAAAAGTTTTTTCATGTGTTGTGTTTTTTAATAGTTAAAAAATTTAATTTTGTAATTTCTGATTTCAGATTGCAAAAGTAGTTATTTTTGCAATTCAAAAAAGAGATTGTCCAAAAAAAAAGTAATTTTTTTTAACGATGGCGGAAAAAGAGGATGAATTTTGGATGCAAGAGGCGGTAAAAGAGGCATATAAGGCTTTGGATGCCGATGAGGTCCCGATAGGTGCCGTGGTGGTTTGCGGAGGGAAAATCATTGCCCGCGCCTTCAACATGACCGAAACTTTGCAGGATGTCACCGCACATGCCGAGATGCAGGCATTCACTGCCGCGGCGGCGGATTCCGGTGGGAAATATTTGAGGGATTGTACTTTATATGTCACATTACAACCCTGTCCCATGTGTGCCGGTGCCGCCTACTGGACACAGATAGGCCGTGTTGTCTATGGCGCCACAGACCAGAAACACAGTAATATAGACAGAAAACCGCTCTTTCATCCAAGAACGGAGGTCTCGGGAGGTGTGCTTGAACAGGAATGCATGGCGCCCTTGAAGCTCTTTTTCGCACGTAAAAGGAGACAGCAGGTTGGAAAATAATCAAAACATTGTTCATATATGATAACATTACATTGGAATACGGGATACCGGAACGGGATTCCCGAAACGGAGGTGGAGGAGCGGTTCCGAACCCTGTTGCGTCGCGACGGGGCCGGCAACGATTTTTTGGGCTGGATGGATCCGGAAAGCATCGCTCCGGAGGACTTGATTTCTGAAATCGTTGCGGAGGCGGAGCGTCTCCGCAGGCTGGCAAAGGTTGTCGTGGTGGCCGGCATCGGCGGCTCCTACTTGGGTGCGCGTGCGGTGATTGAGGCGCTCTCTCCGGCCTATCCGGCGGAGGATCAGGTGCGCATAGCCTATGCGGGCAACAGCCTTTCGGAAGACGACATGCATGATTTGCTGGAACTGCTTGACCGGACCGATTATGCTGTGATTGTGATTTCAAAGTCGGGCACAACGACGGAGACGGCGGTCAGCTTCCGGCTGCTGCAGGCGCATTGTGAGCGCAAATATGGCGCACAGGCGGTGGAACGCATTGTATGCATCACCGACAAGGAGAAGGGCGCCCTTAAAAAACTTGCGGTGCGGAAAGGCTATCCCTGCTACATCCTTCCTGACGATGTCGGCGGGCGCTATTCGGTGCTTACACCGGTCGGGCTGCTCCCGATAGCGGTGGCCGGTTTCGACATCCGTGCATTGGTGCGCGGGGCTGCCGCAATGAAAGGCGAAATTCTGGAGCAGGGTGTCGCGCATGACGCGGTCAGGTACGCATGTCACCGCAACACGCTTTACCGTCATGGCACTGCCATAGAGGTGCTGGCCTCATTCGAGCCGAGGCTGCATTATATTATTGAATGGTGGAAACAGCTCTACGGTGAAAGCGAGGGCAAGGAGCAAAAAGGCCTGTTCCCGGCAGGTGTGGTCTACACCACCGACCTGCATTCAATGGGTCAGTTCATGCAGGAGGGAAGCCGTCTGATGATGGAGAGCTTCCTGACCGTGGCCTCCCCGCAAAACAGCTGCGCTGTGCCGCTGCTTCCGGAAGAGGAAAATCTGGACCAGCTGAACTATCTTGCAGGCAGAAGGCTGCATGAAATCAACCGGCAGGCCTACCTGGGAACTGCGCTTGCACATGAGGACGGAGGCGTGCCCTCCCTTACGATTGAACTTGAGAGGCTTGATGCCGAAAATCTCGGACGGCTTCTCTATTTCTTTGAATTCGCCTGCGCGATAAGCGGGTACCTTCTGGGCGTCAATCCGTTTGACCAACCGGGTGTGGAAGCCTACAAGCGCAACATGTTCGCCCTTTTGGGCAAAAAAGGCTATGAGCAGGAGGGTGTCGCCCTTAGGGAGCGTCTCGAACAGAAAAATGCCTGACCGTGGAGTACTATCTGGATATGGATCCGGCCTATGCCGGATATGAAAAGGCGGCGTATGTGCTGCTTCCCGTCCCGTATGACGGCACCAGCACCTATGTGAAGGGGGCTGACAAGGGTCCGCAGGCCCTGATTGACGCCTCGGACAGCATCGAGCTGTATGACGTTGAGGAGGACTATGAACCATACCTTGACGGAATCCACACCTCGTCACCTGTCGTCACCGGTTCGGAAACACCGGAGGAGATGGTGGCGGCGGTCCGTGCCCGTACGGCGGAGGTGCTGCGTGACGGCAAGATGGCTGTGGTCCTTGGCGGGGAGCATTCGGTCAGTGCGGGAAGCATCGCGGCCTATGCCGAAAAATATCCGGACCTTTCCGTCCTGCAGCTTGACGCACATGCCGACATGCGTGACTCCTATCAGGGATCGCCATATAACCATGCCTGCGTGATGCGGCGGGTCAAGGAGATATGTCCGGTGGTGCAAGTGGGCATCCGCAGTGTCTGCATCGAGGAGAAGGATGAGCTTGATCCGCGCACGACCGTATATGCGCACCAGTTGGAAAAAGAGTCCGGCTGGATGGAACGCGCAATTTCCGGACTGACGGAGAATGTCTATCTCACAATCGATCTGGATGCGTTCGACCCGTCGCTGCTGCCCTCTACGGGAACACCGTTCCCGGGCGGGATGCGATGGCGGCAGGTGCTGGATGTGGTGGACGCGGTGAACACAAGCCGGAACATTGTCGGCTTCGACATTGTGGAGCTTTGTCCGAACCCGCATGACAAATCCTCCGATGTGCTGGCGGCGGTGCTGCTGTACAAGATTTTGGCAAAAATCGGGAAAAAGGTCGGACGATGCGAATAAAGGCCTTGGAAAAGGAGCTGCTTTCCCGTCTGCAGCCGCTCGGACTGGAGGCGCAGCCTGTCACCAGACTTATCATGGAGCATTTTACGGGACGGGATGCCCTTTATGTTTCGCTTCATCCTGAAGATGAGGTGGATCCGGAGGCTGAGGCGGCGGCGCTTGAGGCGGCTGCCGTTGTGGGGAATGGGGTGCCTGTGCAGTATGTGCTGCGCGAGGCATGGTTCTACGGCAGGAGGTTCAAGGTCGATGAAAGGGTCCTGATACCGCGTCCTGAAACGGAGGAGCTGGTGCATTGGCTGTTGGGGGATCATTCAGATGCTGAACAGTGCCGTATGGCGGACTGGTGTACTGGCAGTGGCTGCATCGCAGTGACGGTGGCTGTTGAGCGTCCCTCATGGCAGTGTGCCGCGATGGATGCCTTTGGGCCTGTGCTTGAACTGGCACGGGAAAACGGTGAGGCCTTGGGCGCTGCCGTGCGATGGCAGCAGCGTGACCTGCTGGTTGATACGTCCCTGCCGCACGAGAGGGCCTTCTACGACCTGATTGTATGCAACCCGCCATACGTCAGGGAGGGTGAGCGGCTTCAGGTGCCGGACAGGGTCAAGTTGCATGAACCTGCCGCCGCGCTGTTTGTGCCGGATGATGATCCGCTTGTGTTCTACAGGGCGTTGGCCGGATGGGGACGCGTCGCGCTGCGGGAGAATGGTGCGATTTATCTTGAAATAAATGAATCTCTTGGCATGGATACTTCGGAACTTCTGCAATCGCAGGGGTACGAGGTGGAGCTCCGGAGGGACATGCAGGGTAAGGAGAGGATGATAAAAGCAATCAGAATGTGATGAAAAACATATACGAACTTACTTTAGAGGATTGGAAACAATGGATGCGGGCACATGAGCTGCCCGCCTATCGGGCCACACAGCTGTACGAGTGGTTGTGGAAACGGGACGCGAAGGAGATAAGTGGGATGCAAAACCTTCCGCTTACACTTCGGGAAATGCTTGAACGGGAATTCCGTATGCCGCAGGTTAAGGTTGCCGAACGGCAGGAGAGTTCGGACGGCAGTGTGAAGTATGCTTTGCAGCTTGATGACGGGCTGCAGGTGGAGTCGGTGCTGATCCCGTCGCGGGAACGCAGTACGGTCTGTATCTCATCCCAGGCAGGCTGCCCGTTGGGATGCCGCTTTTGCGCCACCGCACACTTGGGCTTCAGGCGGCATCTGACAGCATTCGAAATGTATGCGCAGGTGGCCTTGGCCCGTTCCGAGTCCATGCAGCTGTACGGCCATGCGCTGAGTAACATAGTATGGATGGGCATGGGCGAGCCACTGCTCAATTTCGAGGCGGTGAAGGCTGCTGTGGGGCGGGTCACGTCTGCGGACGGGATGGCAATGTCCCCCTCGCGCATAACCGTATCCACTTCAGGTGTCTGTCCTGGCATACGCCGGATGGCTAAGGAGATGCCTGCGGTGAACCTTGCTGTTTCGCTGCACTCTGCCGACGACCTCCAGAGGCGTGAGCTGATGCCTGTCGGAAAAAAATATCCGCTTACGGATCTCTCCAATGCCCTTTCCGCCTACCACGAAAGCACCGGCAACCGCATCACGGTTGAATATATGCTGATGGATAGGGTGAACGACACGATGCGCCATGCGGAGCTGCTGCTGAAGTTTTGTCGGCGGTTCCCTGTCAAAATCAACATTATCGAATATAATCCCCATCCGTATGCGCTTTTCCGTCCTTCAAGTGCGGAACGGGAGGCGGCCTTTGTCCGGATGCTTGAGGAAAAAAATCTGATTGTGAATGTCCGGCGGAGTAAAGGAAGGGACATAGCGGCGGCTTGCGGCCAGCTGGTGAACGTCCGTCGCTCCCGATGACGGCTCCTCCGAAAAAAAATGGCGCCGATGCCATTTTGTTTTGAAAAAAGGTGTACCTTTGCAAAAAAATATTTTGCATGAAGTTTGACAAAGTTGAAAAACTGGTAAAGACGTACAAGGAACTGTTGGTGGAAACAGGCTACAACAGGGAGTACACCTTTTATGAACTTGTATATAATGTCACCGCGTTTGAGGGTTCGCTGCTGACGGAATCGGAGGTGGTTGATCTTCTGAAATATGGCGAGGCTCCGAAAAAGAAGCCGGAAAAGCACATCGCACTGGTTAGGGATTGCTATACCGCCCTGCAGTATGTGCTGCAGATGACCAAAAAAAAGAAGCCGCTGACGGTTGAGGTTCTGCATGAAATTTCGGCACGCATCATGGCGCATACCGGCGGTGTCTGCAAGGGCGACCTGGAGAATTATGACTCCTCCAAGGGTGATTTCCGGAAGGGTGTGGTGAAGAATGCCTCGCGGCTTTTCCCTGACTATAAGCGGCTCCCTTTCCTGATGGAGCAGTTTTGTGACAGCCTTTCAAAAAATATCCGTGTGGCGGAGAATGTGGAGGAGCGTTCGTTGCTGTCGTACAACGCCTTGTACGAATTGCTAAATGTGTTCCCCTTTGGGGAGGGCAACATGTGCGCCGCTTTTTTGATTTACAATTACATCCAAGCGCTTTGCGATTTGCCGGTCTCTTTCCTCTACAAGGTGGACGGTGTGCGTTTTCTGGCCATTTTTGACCAGGCACGTACCATGGGTAATCCGCATTCCTACCACGTTTTCTGCTTCAAGCAGTACATCAAGTTCCTGGAGGAGGAAATCGCTGAAATGAACAAATAAATTGGACAAACAGATGAAAAAGCTTGTTTTTTTGACAGTATGTCTGGCCGTCTGCGGGTCGCTGCTTACTCTCCTTTCCTGCACAGGAACAGGCGGTCAGGGGGACGGACTGATGTCCTCCTCGGGACGTTCCAGTGAGGTGCTGGTGGTTTGTACGGAAAGCGCATGGCAGGGTGAATTGGGAGATTCCCTGCGGGCGGTTCTGGAGGCGCCGGTGGTGGGGCTGCCGCGTACAGAACCTATGTTCCGGGTTTCAAGAGTCTCTCCGGAACGTTTCGGGCCGGTTTATCAGAAGCAGCGCAATATACTGAGATTTGATGTGAAGGAGGGGGCTGACGGCTCCCGTCTGCGGGTGGAGAAAAACAAGTGGGCCCGTCCGCAGATGTGCATCACCCTGTCGGCGGTTAGCGCGGATTCCATGGCGTCTGCATTCTCAATGGCGCAGAAACAGATTGTCGGTTATCTTATGAGTGGGGAGATGATGCGGTTCCAGCGGGCCCAGCGGGCTCAGCAGGATGTGCATCTTAGCACCCTGTTGCAGAAGAACTGCGCCTTGTCAATGGTTTTTCCGGAAGGGTTCATCTATGCGGTTCGTCGGCCTGATTTCTGCTGGCTGCGGAAGGAGACCAAATACTGGGGGCAGCATGTTATGGTATATACCGAGCCGTATGTTTCTGAAAGCCAATTTTCACCGGAATACATCGCCGCCTTGCGGAACCGTCATACCAAACAGTATGTCCAGGGCAGTGCGGACAGTTCCCGCGCACAGATTGACGACCGCTTCTATCCTGTAACCTATGTTCCCTGCACCTTTCCGAACACACCCTATGCGGTGGAGGCGCGTGGGCTGTGGGGACTTTTCGGCCACCCGGGCGATCTGATGGGCGGTCCGTTTGTCTCCTACACGCTGTTGGACACGGTATACAATCGCGTGGTGACGGTGGACGGGTTCCTGTATGCCCCATCTGATCCGAAACGCGACCTTCTCCGGCAGGTGGAGGCCATACTTAAGTCATTGACGGTGACAGATACGGTGGCGGTTGCTGGGATGAAAAAGGGTCGTTGAGGTCACCGATGAAAAAAATATGCGTTTCCGGTGGTAAAGGCAACCTCTTTTTTTATATCTTTGCATTTTTTGAAAAATAAACTTAATTAATTGTTAACAAATTAAATATCAATACAATGGGACGAGCATTCGAGTATAGGAAAGCACGTAAGTTCAAAAGATGGGGAAATATGGCGCGTGTCTTCACGCGGTTGGGAAAGGAAATCACCATGGCCGCCAAGACGGGTGGCGCCGATCCGGACAATAACCCCCGGTTGCGGCTGCTGATCCAGAATGCCCGTTCCGAAAACATGCCGAAGGATAACGTTGACCGCGCAATCAAGCGTGCCTTTGAAAAGGATACATCAGACTATAAGGAGATAGTGTATGAGGGATATGCGCCGCACGGTATCGCGCTGCTGATTGAGACGGCCACCGACAACAACCAGCGTACTGTTGCCAATGTGCGTTCCTATTTCAACAAGTATGGCGGTTCGCTCGGCACACAGGGAATGCTTGATTTCATGTTTACCAGGAAAAGCGTCTTCACCGTCAAGGTGACTCCTGAGATGGATCTTGAGTCCCTGGAGTTGGAGCTGATTGACTACGGCGTTGAGGAACTTCTCGCCGAGGATGAGGAAACAATCGTTATCTATGCGAATTTCCAGTCTTTCGGCCCTGTGCAGAAATATTTGGAGGATAACGGCTTTGAAATTAAAAGTTTCCGTTTTGAGCGCGTACCGTCCGAACTGAAGGAGCTGACTCCGGAGGAGAGGGCTGATGTGGAGAAACTGATTGAGAAAATTGAGGAGGATGACGATGTGACCAACGTCTTCCACAACATGAAGGATGTTGAGGAATAGATGGAAATGAAGAAGCTGCTGACAAGGAGCCTGACCGGTGCGCTGTTTGTGGCGGTGATGGTGTTTTCCATTCTATGGTCACGTACCTTGCTGTTCAATCTGCTGCTTGTGGTCACCTGCATTGCGTTGTACGAATACCGTGCAGTGTTGTGGGAGAACCGCATACGGCTGCCGATGGCGCTTTACTATGTCATATCTTTATTGGTTTATTTCCTGCTCTCGACGCTGACACGATATTTCCCCTTTCCCCACCTGATGCTTGTCATCTGCTGCCTGCTGCTGCTTTTCCCGGTGGCGGCTCTATTTTGGAGGCAGGATGAGTCTCAGGCTTTCCAAAATCTTGGGTATATGTTCACTGCGGTCATCTGGATAGTGGTTCCATTCTCTTTGATGAACTTTTTTCCGTTGGTCGGTTCCAAGGGTATGCCGGTAGGCAATGCCTTATCGATGGGTCAGTGGCTGTTGTTGGCCTTCTTCCTGACCATCTGGGCGAATGACACTTTTGCCTATTGTGTGGGCAGCCTGGTGGGACGGCATCCGTTTTTTGAGAGGATTTCTCCCAAAAAAACATGGGAGGGTACGTTGGGTGGCGGTCTGCTGGCGTTGCTGCTTGCCGGATTTTACGGGCGTTTTTTTCCGCAGATTTCCTTTTCGTTGCCGCAATGGTTGGGCTTTGCCATGACTGTTGTGGTTTTCGGTACGCTTGGCGATCTTGTGGAATCGCTATTCAAGCGTCGGATGGGCGTGAAGGATTCGGGAAATATCCTTCCAGGTCATGGCGGCGTGCTGGACCGCTTCGATTCCGCGCTTTTGGCCGCACCGTTTGCATTGTTGTATGTGATAACCATTAATGTTTTATAATGAAGAGAATTGTCAGAATACATAGGGAGGGGCTCCGCCTCATCATTGTGGTGTTTGCGTTGTTGGCAGTAATTGTGGCGCTCATCTCCGTACATGTGGAACAGGCGTGGATACATTATATATTATATGCCATTGCCATTGCCTTCTTCTATTTTGTGGTGCGTTTCTTCCGTGTGCCCAACCGCGAGATTGTCAAGAACGACAAGGCCATCTACGCTCCTGCGGACGGCAAGATTGTTGTGATGGAGGAGATAGATGAGGATTGCTATTTCCACGACAAACGGTTGCAGATCTCCATTTTCATGTCTCCGCTGAATGTACATGTCAATTCCTATCCCATTTCCGGCAAGGTGGTGAAGTCGGATTATTTTCCTGGTGAGCATCTGGTGGCCTGGTATCCCAAGTCATCCGAACTGAACGAACACACCAATGTGGTTCTGGAGAATGAACGGAAGGAGCAGTTGCTGGTACGGCAGGTGGCCGGCAAGGTGGCGCGGCGGATTGTCTGTTATGCCAAGGAGGGCGAGCAGGTGGAGCAGGGGAATGAAATCGGCATAATAAAGTTGGGTTCCCGGGTGGATGTGCTGCTGCCGTTGAATGTCAGCATCAACGTGGAATTGGGCGAATCAGTCCGTTCCAAGAAGACTATTCTGGCCTATTTTGATTAGATTTGGTGCGATTTTTTTGTGCAAATCTGCGCATTGCTTCGGATAGTTTTATGTAAATAATTGAATGATAATTAAAAATATTATTTTCCCCAGCAGGGTTTTCAATGGGGAAAAATAGTAATTTTGCACGCTTAAAATAAAGGATTGTAAACATGAGTACCGTAAACAAGGACAAGAAGGAAAAAAAGGATAATCTCGTTCAGGTGAACTCTTTCTTCACGAAAGTGGAAAACTGGTATGAGGCGAACAAAAAAAAGATCAATGTCATTTCCACCGCAGTATTGGTGGTTGTGCTGTTGTGCATCTATATCGGTGTGTTCTGGATGCCGAAACGCCAGCAGAAGGCGGAACTGGACATATTCAAGGCTGAGCAATATTTTGCGCAGGATTCCCTGCGGCAGGCATTGGACGGCGATGGCGTGTACGACGGATTGCTTTCGGTCGCATCCCGTTACCGCTGCACGAAAACTGCCAATCGCGCACGGTACGAAATCGGTATCTGTTACCTGCAGATGGGGGATTTTGAACAGGCCATCAAATATTTGAAAAAATTCAAAGGCAAGGACAAGCTGGTTTCTGTGCAGGCTCTCGGTTCCATCGGGGATGCCTATGTGGAGCTGAACAATCTTGACAAGGCATTGACTTACTATAAGAAAGCTTCCAAAAAGAATCCAAATGACCTTCTGACACCTCGCTATCTCTACCGTGCCGGACTGGTTTGCGAGAAGAAGGGGGATTGGAAAGCTGCCGCCAAACTGTATGAGGAGATGCGTCATGCCTATCCGAATGCCATGGAATCGATGGATATCGAGAAACGCATCGCCTTTGTGAACGCCAAGGCCGGCAAATAAATTCAATTATTATCCAACGTGCACAAGGAGACCAATTTGTCAGCGGTGCATGCCGGCGGAACGCTTTCCGTCGCGCCCGACAAAAGGGTGGGGGTGGTATGGTCCGAATGGAATCCGGAAATCACGGAGGCATTGCGGGACGGTTGTCTCGAAACATTGAGGGCACATGGCATCAAATCCATCCATTGCCTTTCTGTCCCCGGCAGTTTTGAATTGCCTTACGCCGCGCAGCAGCTTATCCTGAAAGAGGGTATGGATGCTGTGGTCTGCATTGGCTGCATCATCCAGGGGGAGACACGCCACTTTGAATTTATCGCCCAGGCCTGCGCTGACGGTATCATGCGGGTGGGACTGGACAACAACACACCGGTCATTTTCGGTGTGCTGACCACCCAGAACATGGCACAGGCGCGTGACCGTGCCGGCGGCACCCACGGGAACAAAGGGGTTGAGGCCGCCTACACATGCATCAAGATGCTCTCAATGTAGCATCTTTTTTTTTACCATATTGTAACGTTAAAAACAGTGGAAGATGAAGATTGTTTTTATGGGAACGCCGGAGTTCGCCTCCGTGCTTTTGGAGAGGCTGGTCGCCTCAGGTGAACATGAGGTGGTCGCTGTGGTGACTGTGCCGGACAAGGCGGTGGGGCGCGGCCTGAAACTCACTCCTTCAGCCGTCAAGAAGGTTGCACTGGCGTGTGGTCTGCCTTTGCTGCAGCCGGAAAAATTGCGTGACCCCGCCTTTCTTGAATCCCTTGCCGCATTCCGCGCCGACCTTTTTTTTGTCGTGGCGTTCCGGATGCTGCCCGAGGAGGTGTGGCGGATGCCTTCCAAGGGCACAATCAACCTGCATGCCTCACTGTTGCCCAAGTACCGGGGAGCGGCTCCGATTCAGCGGGCCATCATGAACGGTGAGCGGGAGACGGGGGTTACAGCCTTTATGATAAACGGACGGCTTGA
>DBYD01000014.1:33044-33750 GCA_002309855.1 Bacteroidales bacterium UBA1195 | reverse complement strand
TAAAACTGCCAGACCACAACGGTATTTATTTATTTCAATCTGCAAAAGTAAACAAATTATCGATACAATTACGTCATTTTTCCGCTTTTAATGCCAATTATATATATATGTGTTACGGCTGTGGTTTTTCGGATTCCCGATGCGCCGTGTATTTTTTCCGCCACGGGCGGAATTCCGTATCTGGATTTTGATTATTTTTGCAAATCATTCCGCGGGAACGGAAATAATACCATTAACCATTAAAAATTAACAAAATGAACAAAATGAACGACAACGACCATTTCATCCGATTCGACTGGGCCATGAAGGGAATCCTCCGTGACAAGGCCAATTTCTGCGTGCTGGACGGGCTGCTGACCGTGCTCCTAAAAGAGGAGGTGCATGTGCAGGAAATCCTTGAGAGCGAGGGCAACCAGCAGCACAGGGAGGACAAGTACAACCGCGTCGACATCAAGGCCAAGGACAGCAACGGCGACATCATCCTCGTGGAGATACAGCAGACCGAGGAGTACTACTACCTCCAGCGCATCCTCTACGGCGTGGCCAAGGCGGTCACGGAGCACATCACGCTCGGCGAACGCTATGCGAAGGTGAAGAAGGTCTACTCCATCAACATCGTCTACTTCGACCTTGGGAAGGGCAGCGACTACCTCTACCACGGCCAGACCAAGTTCAGGGGCGTGAACACCGGCGACCGGCTGGAGAT
>DBYD01000014.1:0-32958 GCA_002309855.1 Bacteroidales bacterium UBA1195 | reverse complement strand
GAATACCTGAAGAGCGGGCGCATCCGTCCCGACACCACCACGCCCGGCCTTCAGGAGGCCAAGCGGCGGCTTGACTTCCTGAAGATGTCGCCCCAGGAGCAGCGCATCTACGAAAGGTATCTGGACGACAAGGTCTATGAGGAGGATGTGCTCACAACCCGCGAAAGGAAGGGAGAAAGAAAAGGAGAAAAAAGAGGTTTTAAGAAAGGACATGCCGAAGGCCTGCAGGAAGGCTTGGAGAAAGGCCGCACTGAAGGCCTGCAGGAAGGAATGGAGAAGGGAATGGAGAAAGGCCGTGCGGAAGAGCGCATCGCGATTGCCGCAAAAATGAAACAGCTGGGGATTCCGGCGGAGCAGATTGCACAATCCACGGGGATTCCGTTGGGTGAGGCGAAAGAATAAATTAATAATTAATAGTTAATAGATTAGAGTTGGTGGCGTGTGGGATACGGCACCATTTAAAACAGTCATTTAACTCTTAACTATAAACTATAAACTATAAACTATAAACTGAATTGCCCGTCGACAAGGCTGCGCCCTACAACAAAAATCCGGCGGAACCCCCTTACGTTAGGTAATGGCCAGGCCAAGGGTCTCCTTGAAGGCCTTCAGTTCAGGGTTGATCTCGCAGAGTATTTTGAACTTCTCCTCCGGATTGATGATTTTTGCGGTGTGCACGGATTCCGTCTGCACAAAATCGAATTGATAATCCAAGCCGGTAAGTGCCTGAAGCGCCGGTTTAAGGGTTGGGAGCGCATCGTGTATGTTGCGCTCCGCGACATCGTTGGCCACGCTGATGGTGATGGTCTGCCCCTGGATGCTGACGCTGTTCATATCCATCAGCAGTGAGGCGGCGGCCAGGTTGTTGCCGCAGTGTGTGCGGATAATCTCCTCCCATCGGTTGCGCAGCGTGTATGCGGCGGTTTCCGGATCCATCGCTGCGGATGGCGCCTCCGCTTCAACAGCCGGAGAAGCCGCTTCTGCAGCCGGTTCCACCGGAGTTGTGGCGGCCTGTTTGGTTCCGCCACGGATTTCCATCATCAGGTTTTTGATGGAGGTGGTGCCTGTGGCGGCTATGGGAGTGGAGGCTTTGGCGGCCTGAGCCTGTGCGTTGTCCTGCGTGATTGGTCTGGGTTGTGTCGTTTGCTGTGGCATCATCCGCGCCGGAGGTGTTTGCGGTGCCGGTGCCGGTGTCGGACGTGTCGGGGCCGCGGGTGTCGGTGCTGCCGGTGCTGCTGCGGATTTCTCCTTCAGCCTGCAGGAGAGCAACAGTGCTATTTCGATGTGCAGCCTGCGGTTGTTGGCGGTCTTGTAGGAGTTGTTGCATCTGCTTAACAGGTCGAGGCATGAGAGCAGGAATCCTGCGTCCACCTGCTGCACCTGTCCGCTGTATTGCTGTCGCACCTGCTCACTGGCCTCCAGCAGCCGGATTGTCTCCGGAGTGCGGCATACCATCAGGTTGCGCAGATGCTCGCACATGCCGTCCAGAAAATGTTGCCCGTCAAAACCTTTCCCAATGATTTCGTCAAAGGTTAGGAGTGCGCTGGTGACATCGCCCTCGTACAGTGCGCGGGTCATTTTCAAGTAATATTCAAAATCAAGCACATTCAGGTTCTCAATCACCTTCTGGTATGTGATGTTGCCGGAGGTGAAGATGACTGCCTGGTCGAATATGGAAAGGGCGTCCCGCAGGCCGCCGTCGGCTTTCCGTGCAATCACCCGCAGTGCCTCCTCTTCAAAGGTGACCTGCTCCTGCTGTGCCACATAAATGAGGTGGCGCGTTATGTCCTCTGTCCGGATGCGCTTGAAGTCAAATACCTGGCAGCGGGAGAGGATTGTTGGGAGAATCTTGTGCTTTTCGGTTGTGGCCAGAATGAACTTTGCGTATGCCGGCGGCTCCTCCAGCGTTTTCAGGAAGGCGTTGAAGGCCGCCTGGCTCAGCATGTGCACCTCGTCGATGATGTAGACCTTGTATTTTGCCCCTTGCGGCGGGATGCGCACCTGTTCCACCAGGCTGCGGATGTCGTCGACGCTGTTGTTGGAGGCGGCATCCAGCTCAAAGATGTTGAAGGAGGCCGACTCGTTGAAGGAACGGCAGGATTCGCATTCGTTGCATGCCTCGCCCTCCGGGGTGCGGTTGGTGCAGTTGATGGTTTTGGCCAGAATGCGGGCGCATGTGGTCTTACCAACCCCACGTGGGCCGCAGAACAGAAAGGCCTGCGCCACCTGGTTCTGCATTACTGCGTTCTTGAGCGTTGTGGCAATTGTCTCCTGTCCAACCACTGAGGCGAATGTTGCCGGACGGTATTTTCTGGCGGATACGATGAAATCTCCCATACGTGTAAAGATTAAAAAAAGCTGCCGGAACAGGTCCGACAGCTTGTAGTGAAAGAAAATGTCCGCTTACAGACCCAACTGGGCTTTGTAGGCGGCGGCATCCATCAGGCTGTCCGCTTCGGCGGGGTCGGTCATTTTTATTTTGACAATCCAGCCTTTGCCATAAGGATCGTTGTTGATAAGCGCAGGGTCGGACTCCAACTCTTCGTTGAACTCCAGGATTTCCCCGCCCACCGGCATGAAAACGGGGGATACCGTCTTCACCGCTTCGATGGAACCGAACTCCTCTTCCTTGTCCAAGGTCTCGCCCACGGTGGTGACATCAACGAAGACGATGTCGCCCAGTTCGTGTTGTGCGTAATCGGAAATGCCGATAAAGGCTTCCCCACCTTCCATGCGCAGCCATTCGTGATCAGCCGTATACTTCAGATTCTCTTTAATTTCCATATTGTTTTTTTGTTATAAATGTGTAAAACTTGAATTTTTGCAAAGGTAGCCATTTTTTCAATGCGATTTCCTATTTCAGGATAATTTTCTCCGCTATTTTACGTGTGTCGTTTTCTATCAGTATGAAATAGACGCCGCGTGGCAGGTGGTCTGTACTTACCGATGTCTTTTCACCGGTGAGCGTCATTGTGCACACCTGCTGTCCGAGCAGATTGCGGATTTCGAGTCTGGCCGGTTTTCCGTCGGTCTCCACGACAAAATGGTCTTGAGCCGGATTGGGTCTGATGCGGAATTCCCTCTCCTGCGGCTGTCCGATGGCATCGCCCTGCAGTGTGGTGAATTGCCTGAGTTCGCTGGTGTATGTCTTGGAAGTTCCTTCGGCCCGAACCATGATGTAGCTTTGGATGTCATAGGTGGTGTTTGGCGCAAGTTTGTTGAGTGACACAAGGATGGTGGTCCCCATAGAGGTGTCGCGCACTGTTGAAAAGGAGGATGTTCCGCTTTTCCTGTATTGTATGGCTTTTAGGGTCAGGGTTTCGGAACAGGCGGTCCCGATTTCAGCCCGGACATCGGCACTGGTGGCGGTGATGTCGGTGACCGTGTCGATGAAGGTGCTGCTGCTGCCACCCTCAAACCTGATGCTGTGTTTGTTGGAGAAGTTGCCGATTTCCGGCACGTTCACCCATTCCTCCGCATTGGTGTCCCTGAATTGCAGCCGGAAATTGTAGTTGTTTGTCATCAGCTGCTTCAATCTTCCGTGAAAGGTCATCGGAGATGAGGCGTTCTCCGCGTTCAGCGGCTGTTTCCAAAGAGAAAGTGTGTCGAACACGGCGACGGTTTCGGAAGTTTGTCCATTCTGGAGCACCATGCGGAATTCGCCGAAAAAGGGTTTGTTGCCGTTATTCTGGACTGTGACACGCACGGTGAATGCCTCGTCACAGTAGATGGTGTCCGAATTTGTGACGATGTCGCTGAACATCACAATGTGGTGGCTGTTCAGTTTGGTCGGTGGTATGAGGCCGAAAATGGCAGCCTGGTAGATGTTGAATCCGTATGCGCTGTCCATCAGGTAGAAACCGTCGTTGTGGCCGCTCCATCCCCAGTTGAAATGGAAGAGTCCCATATCATCGTAGCCGTCGCAGATGAAGCAGTGCCCGCCCTCTCCGGCTTTGGAGGCGCGGAACAGCAGGGGGATGCCGTTCTCAAGGTCGGTGCGGACCTTTTTAAGCCATATGGAGGGGATCAGGTATTTGTACACCCCTTCCCCGTTGACATAGCCGAAGTAATTCCGCATAACAAATTCTGCACTGTATTGGCCGCCCACCTCTTCCAGCACTTGGGAGCCGCTGCCGGTCGGGCTGTAGCCCATGCCGACTCCGATGCCGCAGTCTGCCATAAGCCGCGCCACCGCGTCCATCTGGACGGAGGAGGAATTCTTGTTCAGCTTTTCCGGCATGTTGGCATAGTTGTATCCGTTTTTGCTGTAGTCGGTTTGCAGGTAGCCGTACTTGTAGTGGGTGTAGGCGCAGGTGCCGTATCCCTGCTTCGGCCATTGCCAGTAGCGGATCACCTGGGCCATGGCGGTGGCCACGCAGCCGGTGACGGCGTGGCCCTGCCATGCGGAATCGTAGGGGCAGTACATGTTGTAATAGGGAGACTGGTCCCATGTGGTGGTTATCAGCGGTTGCACGCCGCTTGCCCGTCCGGCACAGATGGTGACTGCGCCTGAGCGCAGCATTTCCCATTGGGGGGCGGTGTTTTCTGCCGCTTCCGTCATATTTTCTGTCCGGGAAATGATTTGGTCGTGGTAGTTTCCGAACATCTCGCGGACAGGTGCGGCCATTTCCGGCATATGCAGGGTGTCGGTGGTGGAATAGGCCAGCACTGGTGAGATGCGGTCATCTGCGGACACGATGACAAATCCATGGTCGCCGGCGTTGAATGCATAAAAGCCGTTTGCAGTGTCGCCTGTCAGCTGGGCGGAGGTGAAGGCGAGTCTGAAATCCTTCAGCTGCAAGTGCTCGCAGCCGCTGCGTGTACGCATGAAACGGCAGGCGGCCGTTTTGGCGGAGGTGGTGTCTACAGGGAGAGCCTTAATGGTATCCAAGCCTGTTAAACACAGTATGATAATCAAAGATAGACGCAGTGTTTTCATTTGCAATGTAAGTTTAAAGACATAAATTTATAACGCGGTTTGTTCCGGATTGTTGTGAAAAGGCATGAAAATAATTTGCCGATGGATTTCCTCTATTTGCGGAAGGAGTTTCAGCCTGCTCTCAGCAAGCGGCAACCTGCTGTCATGGTTTATTGTGTAGTCGCTTGCCGCCCAATTTTTCCCTCCCTGCTGGCGCAGCCTTTGCCGGATGGTCTCCTCGTCCCATCCGTTCCGGGCTTTGACCCGTGCGATGCTGAGGGCTTCGGGACAGCTGATACGGATGACCGCGTCGAAAAGGTTTGCCAGACCGCATTCATAGAGGATTGCTGATTCAAAGAGCGTGTAGGGTGCTCCGGTTTGTTGTCCGGTCCAGTCCCGGTACCGCCGCATGACGGCCGGATGGACAATCCGGTTGATTTTTTCCAGTTGCGCCGTATCGGCAAAAACTTTTTGGGATAGCGCTTTCAGGTGGATGCTGCCGTCCGGCATGGTGACCTCCGGCCCGAAGGCCTGCCGGACCGCCGTCCGCACTTCGGGTTCCGCATAACATGCTTTAGCCTCTGCATCGCTGTCAAACACAGGGATGCAGAATTCCTCATTGAAAATGGAACAAATGAAGCTTTTTCCGGAGCCCATCGGTCCTGTGATGCCAATCCGTTTCATGGCTTGAAATAGTTTACGACGAGCATTTGTGAGGTTGCTCTTGTGATGCGGTAGCGGTTGTCGATGCGGTGTCCGATGATCCAAAGGATGTCACCGTTCCCGTTGCATAGCAGCGGCGTGAGCTCCTTTTGTGCACCGTTCATTTTATTGTTGGTGAAAAAGTCGCTCAGTTTCTTGTTCCCTTTCATCCCGAGCGGGACAAAGCGGTCGCCGGGCTGCCAGTAGCGGACCTGTAGAGGGAATACAATCTGATTCATGTCGAGGGTGGCTACTCTGGGATCGGTGGAAAATATGCCGTTGCACGTTCTGATCTGGAAGTGCAGGAAAGGGCAGGGGTTCTTCAGTCCTTCCGGCGTCTGCTTTATCAGGTAGCTGTTGGCTTGTTCCTCCTCCAGCGGTTGCAGGATCAGCCGCTCCCCATGTTTCCACAGACAGTGGCTTTGGCTGATCCAACGTTTGCCTTTGCTCCCGGGACCGGCGCGGAGCAGTGAGGCTATCTGTTCTGCATTGAATCCGTATGGGTGAAGTATTTCAAAAAGATATGTTTCAGAGAATGGGAGTTCCGCCACGCTTTCCATGGAGATGCTGAATCCGCATTCCTCAGGTTGCAGCAGGCGTGTTGCAACTTCTTTTATGTGGTTGAAATAGATTGCCCCCTGCGCGTGCAGGATGCGCATGCTCTTGTCCATGTTGGAGTCGAAGTTGGGATTCAGCTGGCGCAATGCGGGGAGGATATGGTGACGGACAACGTTCCGTTGGCAGATGTCCTCGTTGTTGGTGCTGTCCTCCCTGTAGGGGATGCCCTGCTCCGAGGCGAACGCCAAAAGATTCTGTTTTGAAAAATATCGCATAGGACGGATGATGTTGCCGGATATAGGCGGAATGCCTTGAAGCCCCTTGATGCCGCTGCCGCGGCCCAGGTTCAGCAGGAATGTCTCCTCAGCGTCTTCACGGTGGTGTGCCGTGGCGATTTTGGTATAGCCGTCGGTTTCGGAGATTTTTCTGAACCAGGCATAGCGCAGTTCCCGGGCGGCCATTTCCATGGAGATACCGCGTTTTCCGGCGTAGGCCATGGTGTTGAACCGTTTGAGATGGAATCGGACACCCAGCTGTCCGGCCGTTTCGCGTACCAGCTGTTCGTCGGCAAAGGAGTCTTCCCCCCGCAATTTGAAATTGCAGTGTGCTATTCCGAATTTGAATGATGAGCGCGCAAAGAGTTCCAGCATGACCATAGAATCCACACCGCCGCTAACCGCCAGCAGTATGTGGTCGTTTTCCGTTATCCGGCATGTGTTTCTGACCTGTTCCTCCCAATTTTCAAACATGGTGCAAATTTCCAAAAAAACTTAATGCGAAACCTCATTTAGGATGAAATTTTTTTTTCTGGTCCACCTGATGTGCGTATTGGCTTTTTGCGTATATTTGCAAATCATTTCAAATAAGGCGAGGAATATGGAAACAATACTGATTGGCAGTGATCATGCGGGTTTTTTACTCAAGGAGCATCTGAAACGCAGGCTGGAAGCGGAGGGTATTTGTGTCAAGGACTACGGCACCTGTTCTGAGGAGAGTATGGATTATCCGGATGTGGCACATCCGTTGGCTTATGACATCCAGTGCGGTAAGGCGGAAAGAGGGATCCTGATATGCGGTTCCGGCAACGGTGTCAGCATGGTGGCCAACAAATATCCCGGGGTACGGGCCGCACTTTGCTGGGATCCGGAACTGGCTTCGCTGGCGCGGCAGCATAACGACGCCAACATCCTGACATTGCCGGCACGTTTCATTTCAGCGGAGACGGCTGAGGCCTGTGTGGATGTCTTCCTGCAGACCGCTTTCGAAGGCGGACGCCATGCAAGAAGGGTTGAGAAAATCAGTATGGGTATTATAAAATATTGATGATTAATATTATATGATTTGTAGTAAAAAAAATCGAAAAAAAAGGCAAAGGTGTTTTGTTTTTTAGTACTTTTGCGCATTGCGAAAGTAGTTCAGTGGTAGAACGACGGCTTCCCAAGCCGTAGGTCGCGGGTTCGACCCCCGTCTTTCGCTCAAATATAATGCGTTGCAGCCTTGTCCTACGTGCAACAATCCCATATTATGTTTAACGAACATCAGGTTTATGTAGAATTTTTTTTTATTCTCTAACTTCTTAAACTTCTTTTTATGGTTATTTTCGTGGCAAATTTGCCGATAAAAACGCGGCCGAAAGAGTTGTCCGAATTGTTTGGTGGGTATGGAACTGTGAACAATGCCTATCTGATTCACGACAAGGTGACGCATCGGAGCCGGGGTTATGGCTTTGTGCAGATGGATGATGATGATGAGGCGCGTAAAGCGATTGAGGGCTTGAACGAGTCCGAGTATAATGGGAGAGTGCTTCATGTGACGGTCGCAAAAGGCCCTGCTGCTTCCACCACACAGGACGAGGAGGCTTGACGACAGTAAATCAAACCGTTCCTTTGCCTTGACACGGGCAGGGGACAAAAAATGAAATGAAATGGAAATTAACCGTTTTGGACGGGTGCTGTTCTGTACCCTGTTTTTTGCATTTGTATTTTTTACAGATACTGTTACCGAATCCCTGTGCGCACAGCCGCTTTCGGTTGTCATCAGTGAGGTGATGTACAAGCCTGGCCCTGTGGTTGGCTTGCCGGAGGTGGAGTATGTGGAGCTGTACAACCGTTCCGGAGTTCCTGTCAGGATAGAGGGATGGCAGTTGAAGGTGGGTAATTCATCAAAGGCCATTCCTGCAGTCACATTACAGGCGGCTTCATGCCTGTTGCTTGCCGCCAAGTCGGACACCGCAGCCCTTTCGGCTTACGGTGCTGTTGCCGCGCTCCCATCGCTTTCGCTGAACAACAGCTCCCAAACCCTCTCACTTCTCAACGGTTCAGGAGAGACAGTTTTCACTTTCACATATCGCCATGAATGGCAGGAGGCTGCCAAACAGACTGGTGGCTGGTCGCTGGAGATGGCCGATTTGGCGCATCCTTGCATTGAAAAGGGCAACTGGCGCTCTTCCGGAGACCTTTCCGGCGGCACACCTGGAAGGGTTGTGGTGCAGAATGGTGTTGTCCGGGCTGCACCGTTGAGGCTTTTGCGTGTGGTGAGTACTGACAGCCATGAGGTCCGGCTGTTTTTCTCAGGCAAACTGCACCCTGCGCATGTTTGGAGCCCATCTGCCTATCTGGTGGACGGCCGTCCCGGTGCAGACAGTGTGATTGAGCTCTGCCCGGACTGGTGTTCGGTGCGTCTGCATCTGCTCCAACCGTTGCAGCCGAAGGAACTGCATGAGATGCACGTGGCCGCGCCGCTTTGCGATTGCGATTCCCAACCGGTTGTTTCCGAACCTGTCCGGTTTGGACTTCTGGAGCAGCCGGACAGCCATGATCTGGTTATTAACGAGGTGCTTTCCCATCCGAAGGCGGGCGGTGTGCCGTTCGTGGAAATCTATAACCGTTCCGACAAACTGTTGGATTTAAAACAGCTGCGTTTGTCTACAGTCAAAAGTGACGGCAGCCTGGATACCGGGAAACGGGTGGCGGCGGACGGCTGGCCGCTCTTTCCGGGCGAATATGCCTGCCTCTGCAAGGATGCGGAAAAGGTATGCCTGCACTATTCCTGTGCGGCGGACAACATGGTGGAGATGCCTGCCTTCCCATCCTATGCGCAGGGAGGTGGCAGGGTCATCCTGTTGGAGCGTGGGCGTGTGCTTGACGATTTCACCTATTCGGAAAACATGCACTATCCGTTGCTGGCCTCCAATGTGGGTGTCAGTTTGGAGCGGATTTCTCCGGAGGTCGCGACACAACTGGAGGACAACTGGTGTTCGGCGGCATCGTCTGTGGGTTATGCCACACCGGGTCTCGCCAACTCCTGCCTGACATTATCGGATGTGACGGATAACGGACCGCTCCAGTTTGAAAGCACAATATTCTCTCCGGACGGGGACGGTTACATGGACCAGTTGGTGGTGCGCTATAAGCTGCCGGAGCCTTCCCTGCGCGGCAGTGCCTGGATCTGCCGTCCGGACGGGGTGCCGCTGCGTTGTCTGATGAACAACGGGCTGCTTGCAACCGAGGGCATGCTTGTGTGGGACGGTGTGCTGGACAACGGCACATTGGCGCCGACCGGAGCCTATGTGCTGCTGTTCGAGTATTGGAGCCTGTCGGGCAAGGTGATGCGGTGCCGAAAGGTCGTCACTGTGGCGCGCCGCTGGTGATTTCAGACGTTGCGCATGTTCTCGTCAATCCGTTTCTCCTCGTCCAGCTGCCATAGCAGGAAGGCGGCCTGCTGTTCCATGTAGTTGAGAATGTCTATCTTGATGTTAAGGTCCTGGATTTTCCCCAGGTCTTCCACGATTTCGTCAATTCGGATTTTGAAGTTGTTTTCCATGTCAGTCTATATTATTATATGGTATGTAATATTTTCCTGTTAAAGTTTTTCAAACCGTTGCACCCCCTTATGCTTCAGACGGTGGAGCATCCAGGCGCACAGCAGCAGGAAGCAGGCGGCAGCGATGGCCAGGAACAGCCGGGTGTCCGGAAGCCGGTGCATGAGTTTGTACCAAAAATACAGTGTGCCTGCGCATAGCAGCAGGATGAACCATTCGGCGTACATGCAGACCATGCTGCCGAAGTTCTGCTTGACAGCGGCGGTCTCGTTGGTCCAGTTCAGGTTGGGTTTCAACAGGTTGATTGCAAGTCCAAGGGCTGCGCTGAAGCCGCAGAATCCGGTGGCGAAAAGGAAAATCAGCAGCACCAGCAGCGGATGGATGCGGAAGGCGATGCCTGCGGCGATGCAGCATAGCGTTGCAGGGATGATTGTGATGATCATGTGCAGCTTCCATTTGGCTTTAAGGATTTGCCAGCCTGAGACCGGAAGGGAGCGCACAATCCAGAGCGATTTCCCCTCCATGTTGATGGCGGAGCCGGAAACCATGTTTATGGTGCATAGCAAGGCGATGGCGGCAGCAAGCCCCAACGAAAGATAATCCGCCGGAAACAGGGTTGCAAATTCCTGAAGCGTGTCCGCTTTGATGAGCAGCAGCACCGCTGCCACCGGCATCATGAAGGTGCCCAACGCCCCGTTCATCATGTAGGTTGTGCTGGAGGTCAGCCGCCTGAACTCCTTGCGCAGTAGTGCGCCATTGGGACTGCCGGCGGATGCCACCTGCTGTTCGCTATATTGCTTTCGTTTCAGACCACCCTTTTTGGTGGTGGCGATGCGGAGGATGGAGCGGGACATGGCCGCGTAGGTTCCAAAAAACAGCAGCAGCACCATGCCGCTGAACAGCAGCATGGGCAGCGGTTCCCCTTCAAAGGCCAGTCCAAACTGGTAGAGGGGTGAGAAGGAGCTGCGGATCTGTCCGCCAATCTGCTCCATGTTGGCCAGAAAACCGTCCATCAGTGCGTTGGTTCCGCGACTGTACAGGTAGAAATAGGTGGCCAGGAAAAACAGGGAAATAATCGTGGTGACGAGGGTTTTCCGTTGGAAATGCCTGGCGATGGCCGCCACCACCCATCCCAACCAGCAGCCTAAAGTCAATGAGAGCAGGCTGGACAGCAGCAGCAATGGAAGGGCGAAAAGCGCCCCTGTCACGGTGACGCCGCCCGTCTGCCAGTAGGCGATGTAGGCGGGAACAAGCACCATCGCTTCAAAAAGCAGCCCGAGAAAATAGCTCCCGGCCATGCGTGTAAGCAGTATGTGGCGTGGCGGGATTGGGAGAGAAAAAAGAAGGTCGTTGTCTTTTGCGTTATAGATGCCGGAATAGGTGGTGAAAATGCTGATGATCAATCCTAAAAGGATGGCTGTCATTCCTATTGCCGAAAAATAGAGCCAGCCGAGGCCGGCGTCCAGCAGCGGGCGGCAGCTGAGCCGTCCGACATTGTAGAAGAGCGCAATCATGGCGCCGAAGGCAAAGAGGAACAGGATGGCATAGAGCAGCAGGGAGCCGAGGCTGCGGCGTTTCCCGTTGCGCTGGTCGGTGGTCAGAAAGGCGGTCATCTGCAGCCACTGCCGCCTGCACAAGGTTTTTAACATGACTCCTCCTCCAGTTCAAGAAACACCTGTTCCAGACTTTCATCCCCTTTGACCTCCTCCATGCTGCCGGAGCGGATGAGCTTGCCGTTCTGGATGATGGCAATCTTGTCGCAGAGCTTTTCCGCCACCTCCAGAACATGGGTGGAGAAGAAGATGGCGCTGCCTTGGTCGCAGAGTTCGCGCATAAGCTGCTTGAGTGTGTGGGCGGCCTTGGGGTCCAAACCGACAAACGGTTCGTCCATTACAAAAAGTTTCGGCTCGTGCATCAGTGCGGAGATGACGGCCAGCTTCTGCTTCATGCCGTGCGAGTAGGCGCTTATCGGCAGTGTAAGGTCATCTGTGATTTCAAAGAGTCCGGCCAGCCGTCCGATGCGTTCCTTCCGGATGTCGGTGGGTATCCGGAAGATGTCAGCGATAAAGCGCAGGTATTGTGTGCCGGTCATAAAGTCGTACAGGTCGGGATTGTCCGGCAGGTAGGCGGTCTGCGCCTTGCAGGCCAATGGTTTTTCCTGTATGGAATCCCCTCCGATACGGATTTCTCCGCTGTCGAACTGCAGGAGCCCGCAGCAGGCCTTGATTGTTGTTGTCTTCCCAGCGCCGTTGGGACCTATGAATCCATAGATTTCGCCTGTTCCGATATGGAGCGAAAGGTCATCAACTGCGGTTTTGTCACCATAGCGTTTTGTCAGGTGTTCGATAGTCAGCATAACGATGTTTTTTTTATGTTCAAAAAGATAAAACGTCATTCCGTCGGTTTTATTGTGCCGTTAAGATGTCAGGTCTGTTTTTTCCGTTCCGCTTTTTTTTCGGGAATGCGGCAGGAGTATTTATAAAAGTGTTATTTTTGCAAATTCAATATGAATGGTATTATGGGTGTATTGGCTGAAATGCGTAACAGACTGGGGTCTGTAGCCGGCGGGGCGCTTCTGCTCGGCCTGCTGCTGGCTTCTTTGCCCCTGTCGGCGCAGGATTTGCACCATTCCCAGTTCTGGATGAACCCCATTGCCATTAATCCGGCTTCAGCCGGTTTTTTCAACGGGGATTTCCGCGCAGGCACAGCTTACCGTAACCAGTGGCTTGCAGTTACTGTCCCTTATCAGACTTTTGGGTTGTGGGCGGATGCGCCGGTGGTCAAACGTATGGTGCAGCAGGATATTGTCGGAGCCGGTGTGCTGCTTGATGCGGACCGCGCCGGTGACTCAAAATACAGCACATTGCAGGCAAATGCCATGCTGTCGTATGCCAAGGCATTGAACCGCAGGAACAATCACTTTGTCTCCTTAGGTGTGATGGTGGGTTTTGCCCAAAAACGGATGTATCCGGAAAACCTGACGCATGACGACCAGTACAGTGAAGGCAGGTTTGACCCCGGACTGCCCACGCAGGAGCAGTACCCCTCCTCATCATTCTCCTATCCCGATATCGGAGGGGGGGCGCAGTGGTTTTTCCAAAATCCTTTCGGTGTTGTTTTTCAGGCCGGTTTGAGCGCACTGCATCTGAACCGCCCTCCTCAGTCCATGATGAAGGACGATAACATACGGCTTCCGGTCAAGTGTACCGGGCATTTCCATGTGATGGTGCCGATGGGCGGGGAGGGCACATGGCTGCAGCCAGCACTCTATTTCTGCCGGCAGGACATCTACAGTGAAATCATGGGGGGCATGCTTTTCTCCTATGCGCTCCAGTATGACAAAAAGAGCGGGCTTACCCGGCTCATGGGCGGTCTCGACTACCGTCTTGGGGATGCGCTCTACTTTGTTGCCGGAGGGGAATGGCGTCAGATACAGCTGCTTGTCAGCTATGATTTCAATGTCTCGTCACTCCGCAGGGCATCGCACGGACGGGGCGGTGTGGAGATCAGCCTGCAATATGTATACAAACAGCCGCGTGTGATACGGCGGCATAATTTACCATGTCCCACCTGGTGATGAAAAAATATTTTAAAATATTGTACTTATGTCTGGCCGGTGCCTTTGCCGTTCCGCTCTCAGCACAGAATCCGGAGTCGCTTCTGCGCCAGGCAGCCTGTTTTGAGGAGGTTTCGGACTGGATTTCCGCCGCCTCCTGCTATGAGCATTACCTTTCGGACAGCGTGACCGGGGCCACGGAGGTTTGCTGGCGGTATGCAAACTGCCTGCAGCGGCTGTATGAATACCGTCAGGCGGAGGTGATGTACCTGCGGGTGCTGGGGCAGGATTCGCTGCATTATCCGGAAGCGCTCTTCAATCTTGCCATGATAAAGAAAAACAATGCCGAGTACGGGGAGGCCGCGCTGCTTTTCAACCGATATCTGCGGTCAGCCGATGTTTCTGGCAACCGTGTGGGGCATGTTTCCCGCGCCCGAATGGAGGTGGGGGCCTGCGCGTGGGCGCAGGAGGCCGTGCGTAACCCGGAAAACTGTTCGCTTGACCGGATGCCTTCAAAGGTAAATTCCCCGTATTCTGAGACAAGCCCCCTGATATTAGGCGACAGTGTGTTGTATTTTACCTCGTTGCAGCCTGTCACGCATAATTCGCAGACTGATTTCATCAATGGGTATTATGCGGCGCGTCTATACAGGGCGGAGCTTTCATCGGAGGGCGTGTCCCGTGTGCGGCCGCTGCCCTCCTGGCTTAATCATCCGAGATACCACAATTCACACCTCTGCTTCAATGCTGATGGCACCAGACTGTATCTGACACGGAGCGATGTGTCGGGGCCGGTGGCGTCCGGTTCGGAAATATGGACCTCGGAATTGTCGGATGGCAAGTGGAAGAAGCCGTGGCGTCTTGGCGCCCCGGTAAATATTCCCGGAACTGTCAGCAGCCAGCCTTGCGTGGCGGATGCCAATGGCACGGAGGTGCTGTATTTTGTCTCCGACCGTGAGGGTGGCTTTGGCGGCCTTGATATCTGGTATGCTGTCCGGGAGGAGGACGGCTCATTCTTGTCTGCGGTGAACCTGGGCGGCACTGTGAACACTGCCGGAAACGAGCTTACCCCGCATTACGATGCCAAAACCGGCCGGCTTTATTTCAGTTCTGACGGCCTGCCAGGGCTTGGCGGGTATGACATCTATATGTTGGAGGGCGGCCTGAACGCCTGGAAATCCTCGCCGCAGAACTTGGGCTATCCTCTGAATTCCCCAGCCAATGACATCGCGTTCTGCTGTGTTCCCGGAGGGGCGCAGGGCTATTTCGCCTCCAACCGGCGTTCGGAGACGGCGCTGACTGATGCCGTCTGCTGCAACGATTTGTATTATTTTGAAAAAAAGCGGGACAGTGTCATTGTTCCAACCGACACCGTCAGCCGTCCGCAGCTGGTGGAAGGTGGGACGGAGTCTTCCCGCAAGGCACTTTCGATGCTGCCGTTGACCCTCTATTTCCATAATGATGAGCCGGACCCGAAGTGTGAAAGCGACACCACGTGTTCGGATTACCATTCCACGCTGGCTTTGTATCTCGCACTGCGTCCGAAATATATGGAGGCCTATTCCGAGGGGTTGCAAGGGGCAGATGCGGACAGTGCGCGGGAGCAGATCCGCCGTTTCTTTGCAGATTCGCTGGAGCATGGATACCGTCGCCTGCGTGCCTTCTTCGCCCTGCTTCGTGAGGATTTGGAAAGTGGGAGCCGTGTTTCCCTGATTGTTGAGGGCCATGCCAGCCCGCTCCATTCCGACCAGTACAACATGCACCTCTCGTCACGGCGTATATATAGTTTGTGGAACAGTCTGCTGGAGTATGAGGGAGGTTTTTTTGTCCCATATATTGCTTCAGGACAGTTACGTATGGAGCGTGACCCGAAAGGCAGGAGGCAGGCCAAGCCGTATGTCAGCGACAATCCGCATGACCAGCGCAATTCGGTCTACAGTGTTGCGGCCGCGTTGGAGCGGCGCATCCAGATTGTCGGTTATGTGTCGGAACCGGGCGGCAACGCGCCTGCCGCTAATAGCGGGGCGCATCATTCATCTGGCGGTATTCCTCAAACAGGGAAAGGCACGCCTCGCGGTCAAGTTGAATAAGGAAATCCCTGAAAGTTTCGCGGCCTCCGAACTTTTCATCGAACTGTGCGTCACGGAAGCCGATGAGCGCGTTGTCGGCAATCGTGCAGCCGTAGTAGACGCGGTCGATGTTGGCCCACATGCATGCACAAAGGCACATGGTACAGGGTTCTCCTGTGGTGTACAGTTCGCAGCCCTTGAGGTCATGGCTGCCCAAACGCCGTCCGGCATCCCGTAATGCGGTGATTTCGCCGTGGGCGGTCGGGTCGTTGTCACGCAGGACGCAGTTGTGCGCCTTGGCAATTATGCATCCATCCTTTACTATGACGGTGCCGAACGGCCCGCCTGCGTGGTCGCGGATGCCTTGTCTTGCCGTTTCAATGGCCGCCTGCATGAATTCGTGTCGGTTCATCCTTTTTTGTTTTTGCAAATGTACTCGAAATCCGGACACGGAAAGAGGGTGCCGGCATTTTTTTTTCGACCGGTTGCGGTGCGCTTACTGGGCCTGTTCCTGACGGATCACCGTATCTGTCCGAAAGACAGAAAAATAACTTAGAAAAGCATATAAGATATTTTCATACAGTGCTTTATATATATATTACTTATTCACAACAGATTGTTAAAAACATCGCTTTACTTATGAAAAAATAATTTCATTTTTCATCCGAAGTGCATTTTTTTCTTCACTTTTTTATGTTATTTTTGCAACCACAAGATGAGAGGTTGAGTCGAGTCTGTAATGTTTTTTTTATCAGTTATTTTGTAAAAGTATAACCAAAAAAGTTCCGAAAACGGAAAAATGGACAGGAGTGTAGATATGTTGGACGAAAACAGTAATTGTCAGACGATTTGGAATGAATGTTTGAAGATTATCCAGTCAAACATCAGTCCGGAACATTTTGAAACATGGTTCCAGCCGGTGGTGCCGGTTTCGCTCAAACAGCAGGAACTGACCATTCAGGTGCCGTCTATGTTCTATTATGAGTTTATTGAGAATAATTTCTGGCAATTGCTGAAGACAGCGGTCCGTCATGTGATGGGTCCTGACGGTAAGTTGGCCTACAGCGTGGTTATGGGAAAAAATGTCCTGAGGCTGCCCCAATCCTCTTCGGAGGTGGGCAGCAACCAGCCCGCCATGCCGCCGCTACCCTCCGGTTCCGATACGGAGAAGCAGGGGCGCGAGATTGTGAACCCATTTGTGATACCTGGCCTTAAGACGATGAACATCAACTCCCAGCTTAAGCCGGAGCTCAATTTTGACAATTTTGTTGAGGGTGAGTGCAACCGCCTGGCACGTGCCGCCGGTTTTGCGGTGGCCAAGAATCCGGGCAAGACCTCCTTCAACCCGCTGTTCATCCATTCGGATGTCGGGTTGGGCAAAACTCATCTGGCCAATGCCATCGGATTGGAGACCAAGGTGAACTTTCCGGACAAGACCGTGCTCTATGTGGATGCGGAAACATTCCTGCAACAATATATTGAAGCTGCAAAGACGCAGACCATAAACGATTTCATCCATTTTTACCAGATGCTGGACGTGCTGATTATTGATGATGTGCAGTTTTTGTCGAAAAAGGAGAAGACCCAGGAGGCTTTCTTCCACATCTTTAATTTCTTCCAGCGGGAAAACCGTCAGATGGTCATCACTTGCGACAAGTCTCCTTCCACTCTGACAGGCTTTGAACAGCGTCTTCTCTCGCGTTTCAAATGGGGTCTCTCCGCCGACCTGCAAATTCCGGACAAGGAGACCCGCGTCCGAATCATTAAGAAAAAGTTGCTTAACATCGGTGTGACCGACATCGATGAGGAGGTGATCGACTACCTCGCCTACCGCATTGTGACCAATGTGCGGGAAATAGAGGGGGCGCTGATCTCCATCCTGGCCCAGTCCTCCCTTAACCGGAAGACCATCACGGTGGAGCTGGCCAAGCAGATGATCGACAAGTTTGTGCAGAACACCATCCACGAAATTTCCATCGACTACATACAGAAGGTGGTGTGCGACTATTTCAACATCCCCGTCTACCAGATGCTTTCAAAGTCGCGCAAGGGGGAGATTGTGCAGGTGCGGCACGCCTCCATGTATTTTGCCAAAAAGTACACCAACCTTTCGTTGGCGCAAATCGGCGCACGCTCTGGCGATAAGGATCATGCAACAGTGCTGCACGCCTGCCGCGCGGTTGAGAACCAGCGTGCGACAAACGCCAAGTATGCGGCCGATCTGAACAATATCGACAAAATCCTGAAGAACGCCTGAGCCATGAATAATAATGTATGGCGTTGGTTTTTGCTGTCTGCATGCTGTCTCTTTCCGTTGTGCGGCTTTGCCCAGAATGTCGGCAGCGTGCGCGGCGTCGTGACCGACCATGGCAATTCCTCGCCTATGGAATATGTGACTGTCCGTGTGCTGGAGCAGCCGGGCAACAAACTGGTGAAGGGAACAATAACGGATGTGAGCGGCGCTTTCCGCATCACCGGGCTGGCTGCCGGAAACTACCGGCTGCTGCTGACCTATACAGGATACGATTCCCTTTCGAAAGACTTCACTGTGACGGCTGCTGCTCCGGACGTCCGCCTGCGGCAGATGCAGATGCGTCCGTTATTGAAGCAGTTGAAAGGGGTCAATGTTGTGACCCAGCAGTCCCAGATGACCTTGGAGGTTGACAAGAAGGTCTTCAACGTGGGGCAGGATCTGACCAAGTCGGGCAGTTCGGCCAGCGAACTGCTTGAAACCATCCCTTCGGTGGAGGTTGACAACGAGGGCGGCATCTCGCTGCGCGGCAACACCAACGTGACAATCTGGATTGACGGCAAGCCATCCGGCCTGACCGCCGACAACCAGGGGCAGATTCTGGAGCAGATGCCTGCGGAGAACATCGATAGGATTGAGGTGATCACAAACCCCTCGGCCAAGTACAGCCCGGAGGGAACAACCGGAATCATCAACATTATACTGAAAAAGGACAAGCGTAAGGGCTATTACGGGAGCATCCAGGCAGGCGCCAACACCGATGACCGCGGAAACGTCGGCGGCAGCCTGAGCGGCAACATCAACTACAATTCCGGCAAATGGGATCTGTATGCGAATATCGGCCTGCGCAACCATGTCCATTCCCGCACCGAACACACCTACCGTGACAATCTGGATTCGGACGGCAACAAGATCTCCTATCTGAACCAGGATGCCGTAAACACTGGCCGCGGACTCTTCTGCATGCTCCGTGGCGGGGCGACATACCATCTGGGCGACAAGGACAACTTCAGCCTGGACCTGATGGGCAACATCGGCAGCAGGGGAGGCAGCAACAGCAACATCTACACCTCAAATGTTCCTGCACTATACGACACCAGCTGGCGTGTGAGCGAACAGGACAACCGCAATACCGGCGGCAGCGCGTCGCTATCGTACCGCCATCTGTTCTCCAAGGAGTCCACCCTTGACCTGCTGGCATCATACAACCGCTGGAACATGGAGGGGAACAACCTTTTCACCCAGACCTACGACAAAAAGTATCTTGCGGACACCAGCATGCAGCGCCAGGAGAGCAGCGTGCTGTCGGGATTCTGGACATTCCAGGCCGATTATGCCAACAAGTTTTCCGAAAACATGCGTATGGAGGCCGGTTACAAGGGCGAGCTCCAGCAGGAGGAGAGTCCGGTCAGCACCTTCAACGGCAGACGGGAATCGGAACTTCAGGAAAACCATCAGCTGTACAATGATTTCTTCTACAACCGCGATGTGCATGCGCTTTACGGGACTTTCTCCCATAAAATAAACAGTTTCAGCTATCAGTTGGGTCTCAGGGGTGAATACACTTCCGTGGAGACACAGTCGCTCTCCTATGGGCAGTCGCGCGGCACCGCACCGGTTTACGACACCTCCTACTTCAACTTTTTTCCGAGCATTTTCCTCTCCTATGCTCTGCAGCAAGGGCATGAGTTCCAGCTGAACTACACCCGCCGCATCAGCAGGCCGAGAGGTCACCGGCTGAACCCCTTCGTCAATCTGGAGGATACCATGAACATCTCCTTCGGAAACCCGTACCTTCTGCCGGAATATTCCAATTCTTTGGAGTTCAATTATCTGAAAAAATGGAATCTGCACACCTTGTCCCTTTCGCTCTACCATCGCAACACCGACAACATGATACAGCGCATCCGTTACCGCGACAATCAGGTGATGAAGAGCACGTTCGTGAATGTGGCGCATGAGGGGCGCACCGGTCTGGAACTTATTTCCAAGAACACGCTCTTCAAGATGCTTGACCTTACCACCACATTCAATTTCTATTACAACGAGATGGATTCCTTCACTTATTGGCCGCAGAACGCCGCTCTGCCGGTGACTGCCGCTGCGGAGAATGATTTCTCCTGGAACGTGCGCATGCTGGCCAGCCTTGCCCTGCCAAAGGGTTTCATGCTGCAGCTGACAGGCCGTTACGATGCGCCGCGCCTGGTGGCACAGGGTGAGCGCATGGCCAATTACAGCCTTGATGCCGGCCTGCGAAAATCCTTCTTCAACAAGAAACTGAGCATGAACCTTAATGTCCGTGACCTTTTCAACACCCAGAGCTGGCACACCATAACCTCCGGAGACGGCTTCTATCAGGATTATGAGGGCCATTGGGGACGCCATATCCGTCTGATGCTGACCTACCAGTTCGGAAACACGATGGCACGTCCCGAAACGAAGAGGCCGCAGGACACCTCCACCGGTTACGAAGATACCGATGAAATGTAGTTTTTGGTTCCAAAAAAATACTATGAAGGACGCCAGAAAATGGCGTCCTTCTTCTTTTTAATACGTAACACGCTGATATATATATATATATATAACGCTAAAAAAAATTTTGTCGGATGATATATGTGTATATGTTTTTTATATAATTTTGCAAAATATTGTCAAATAATATGAAAAGGTATTTTATTTTTACTTGTCTGTTGGTTTTTGTGACGCTTGCCGCCTGCAAGCATGATGCGGAAAGTGTGGAGGTCAGGCCGGAAACTTTAATAATGGGTGTCGGGGACACATATCAGTTGAATGCCAAAGTTAAGCCGGACAAGGCTTCGCAGCATGTAAAGTGGAGCAGTACGGATGTTTCCGTGGCCACAGTGAGCGATTTGGGTGTGGTCACAGCCAAGGACAAGGGAGAATGCGAAATCATGGTATATGCGGAGGATGTGAAGACATCGTGCAGGCTTACAGTAAAGTATGCCGGAGGAACCCCAAATCTTTAGTGAAAAAAAATTAAAACATCCGATATGAAAAAATATTTGTTTTTCGGTATGCTGTTCATGCTAATGGCTTTCACCGGCTGCAAACACGAGGTGGAGAGCATTACGCTGAATACGGAACGCATAATGATGGAAAAAGGAAGTTCCCGTGAACTTAAGGCCGTTGTGTTGCCGGATAAGGCTCCGCAGGATGTCCTGTGGAAGAGCAATGACATTACGGTGGCCAAAGTCATACATCCGGGAGGTATCTATGCTGTGGGCGAAGGGGAATGCAAAATCATTGCCTATGCCGGTGACAGGAGGGCTGAGTGTACTGTCATTGTATTTGCCAAAAACGGAGGGGACACCGGGCATGCCCCGATAGAGATTCCCACTGATTTGAAATACACTGTAAATGGTGTGGATTTTGAGTTGTCCGGAGTTGCAGGAGGCTCGTTTGACATGGGCGGCACCCCGGAACAGGGCAGCGATCCCGATAAAAATGAATATCCTGTCCACAAGGTGACATTAAAAGATTTTCATATAATGAAAACGGAAGTTACACAGGCCTTGTGGAAAGCTGTGATGGGCAAAAATCCGTCCTATCCCAGCTTCATTAACGACAGTATGCCTGTGGTGTCAATGAATTGGAATGATTGCCAGGTTTTTATTGATAGCCTGAACCGGAAACTCGCCTCCAAGCTGAAAGGTAAAAAGTTCAGTCTGCCCACTGAAGCGCAGTGGGAGTACGCTGCCCGCGGCGGCAATAAAAGCAAAGGCTATAAATATGCCGGAAGCAATAACATTGACGAAGTCGGATGGCATCCGGGAAACAGTGAGGATGTCCTGCATAAGGTTGCACAAAAGCGTCCTAACGAATTGGGGCTTTATGACATGAGCGGCAATGCTTATGAATGGTGTTTGGACTGGAGGTGCGCCTACCGTGCTGAACACCAGACAGACCCTTGCTATATGGTTCAGGAGTCCGAATATGTCAAGATAACACGGGGCGGCAGCTTTCATTTTACCACAAAGGGTTGTCGTGTGACATCCAGAGGCGGCATTCCTCCTACCGAAGACAAGTATGATGTCGGGTTGCGTCTGGTGCTGCAGTAGAGTATGGAAATAATAACTATAAAAACAAATATCAGTATGAAAAAGTTTTTGTTTCTCAGTTTGTTAACATCGCTTATGGTTCTTGTCGGCTGTAAAAAGGATGTGGAAAGCGTGACGGTAACTCCTGAAAGTGCGACGCTTGTTGTTGGAAACACACTGCAGTTGAAGGCAACGGTCAAGCCGGACAAGGCTCCACAGGATGTCAGTTGGAGCAGCAGTGATGTCACCATAGCTGAAGTGAGCGCTTCGGGTCTGGTTACGGCCATGAATGTGGGAACCTGCGAAATCACCGCTTTTGCCGGAGATAAGAAGGCGGTGTGCAAACTTACCGTTGAGCCGATGAAATTCACCGTAAATGGAGTCAGTTTTGATATGATCAAAGTGGATGGTGGCACGTTTGACATGGGCGGCACTCCGGAACAGGGTTCGGATGCCAATGAAAATGAGTATCCTGTCCATCCGGTCACATTGACCACATTCTACATGGGAAAGACCGAAGTCACCCAGGCCTTGTGGGTTGCAGTGATGGGTGTGAACCCCTCTTTGTCCCAGTCGGACAAACTGCCGATTGAAAATGTGAATTGGAATGACTGCCAGTCGTTCGTCACTGCCTTGAACCAGTTGCTGTCGGATCAGTTGGGTGGCAGAAAGTTCAGCCTTCCCACGGAGGCGCAGTGGGAATTTGCCGCCCGTGGAGGCCTGAAAAGCAAAGGATACAAATATGCCGGCAGCAATACGCTCAATGATGTGGGCTGGAATTCGGACAATAGCGGCAGCAGACTCCATGAAGTGGCGACCAAGTTACCCAACGAATTGGGACTGTGTGATATGAGTGGAAACGTGTACGAATGGTGTCTGGATTGGAGGGATACCTATAGTGGCGCGGCCCAGACAGATCCAAAGGGACCCTCTTCAGGAATTGTCAAGATAAGCCGTGGTGGAAGTTTCAGCTGGACTATAAAAGGCTGCCGCACGACATCACGCGGAGGAAATCCACCGGCTGACTGCAAGGCTGATGTCGGAATGCGTCTGGTGCTGCAGTAGGCAGGGATGCATCTCAGATGTTGTTTTTGCAAAAAAACATGTGAAATACTTCCAAAAAACTAAAGGGAAAGTCTCCATACAACGGGGACTTTCCTTTTTTGTATTATATAATAATATATTTTTCAATTAATTGCGTGATAAAAATTTTTTTCAAAAATAATCCCTCCGTATGTCGGAATTGACTACTTTTGCAAGTCGTTTGACATTGCCCAATGGTGTAATGGTAGCACACCAGATTCTGGTTCTGTTTGTATGGGTTCGAGTCCTATTTGGGCAACCAAAATTCCAAACCTCAGGTTTGGAATTTTTTTTTGTATTCTCCGCTCAGTAGCGGTACTTCTCCTTCCACCACTGCCGCAGCCGCAGCCGCAGTTCGTTCTCGCGGGCGTTGTCGCCCGGTTCGTAGAATCGGGTTCCGCGCAGTTCTGGCGGCAGGAAATCCTGCTCCACAAAGTTGCCCTTGAAGTCGTGCGCATATTTGTAGTCCTTGCCGTAGGACAAATCCTTCATCAGCCGGGTGGGGGCGTTGCGCAGGTGTAGCGGCACCGGCAGGTCCCTGCTCTTCTCCACTTCGGCCAGCGCCTTGTCGATTGCCAGGTAGGAGGCGTTGCTCTTGGGTGAGCAGGCCAGGTAGATGGCGGTTTGGGAGAGTATGATCCGCGCCTCCGGCATCCCGATGACATGGATGGCCTGGAAACAGTCCGAAGCCAGCAGCATGGCGTTGGGGTTGGCGTTGCCGATATCCTCGGAGGCGAGGATGAGCATCCGCCGCGCGATGAATTTCGGATCCTCGCCGCCGGCAATCATTCGTGCAAGCCAGTATACGGCGGCGTTGGGGTCGCTGCCGCGTATTGATTTTATAAAGGCGGAGATTATGTCGTAGTGCATTTCGCCACCCTTGTCGTAAATCTGCAGGTTCTGCTGGATGATGGTCTGCACAGTTTTGTTGTCCAGCACAATCTCCCCATCGCTACGGTCGGCCAGCGTGTTCACACACAGCTCAAAAGCGTTGAGCAGCTTGCGTGCGTCCCCGCCTGAAATGTGGAACAGTGCGCCGGACTCCTCCACCCGTATGGTGCGTCCGGTGCGTTGCCGCATCGTCTCCACGGCGCGGTTTAGTATGCCCTGCAGGTCATCCTCCTCCAGCGGCTTCAGAATATATACCTGGCAGCGTGAGAGCAGCGGCGAAATCACCTCGAACGACGGGTTTTCGGTGGTGGCGCCTATCAGTGTGACAATGCCGGCCTCGACTGCTCCCAGCAGCGAATCCTGCTGGTTTTTGCTGAACCGGTGGATTTCGTCAATGAAAAGGATGCATGAGGTGGGCACCTGCCTTGCCTTTTCAATGACATCGCGCACCTCCTTAACTCCCGAATTGATGGCACTCAGCTTGAAGAAGGGCCATTGCAGCCTGTTGCTTATCAGCAGCGCAAGTGTGGTCTTGCCCACACCGGGCGGCCCCCAGAATATCATCGATGGGATTTTCCCGTTCTGGATGGCCTGACGCAGCATCGCCCCCTCGCCGAGCAGGTGCTTCTGCCCCGCGTAGTCCTCAAGGGTGTTGGGCCGCATCGCTTCGGCCAGCGGAATGTGCAGTGCGTCCATCTTACAGCTGTATTTGGTCAAAATTCTTTCCGAAGACCGCATTGGTCTTTGAAATGCTGACAAAGGCCGCCTTGTCTGTCTCCTTTATTATGCGCATGATTTTGGTCTTGTCGCTCTTGTGCGCCATCACCAGTAGCACGTCGCTCTCCTGTTTGGAGTAGGAGCCGACCCCTTTCAGCAGTGTGGCGCCGCGGTGCATCTCGTGGTTGATCTTTTCAGCAATCTCCTCGTTCTTTTGGGAGAAGATCATGAACTGGTAGGTCTGGCGGTGGCCATCCAGGAATGTGTCGGAGGCGATGGTGTAGGCAATCATCACCACAAAGCTGTAGACCAGTTTCTCCACGGAGTGTGTGATGAGGTACGATGAGGCGATGATGAACACGTTGATGTACATGGTCAGCTTGCCGTAGGCGACCCTTCTGAACTTGCCTATTATCATGATGATGATGTCAGTGCCGCCGGTGTTGCCGCCGTAGTTAAGGGCGAGGGCGACGCCGAAGCCGGCCAGCCCGGAGCCGATGATGGCGCACATGAAGGTGTCATCCACCAGAGGTTGGGAGAACATCGGCTGGAAAACGGCGAATCCTGCGGAGACTATTGCGGTGCAGATGCCTGTGGTGATGCAGAACTTAGAACCCAATATCTTCCATGCCACGGCAATGAATATGCCGTTGATGACAAAGGAGGAGAGACCGACGGGAATATTGGGGTTGGCAAAATATATCAGCGAGGCTATGCCGCTGACGCCGCCGCCCATCAGTTGCACAGGCAGCAGGAAGGCGGACCATCCGAAGGTGAAGACAGCCAGTCCGAGGGTGATGAAGAAGTAGTTTTTGATTACCGTAAGGACTGATTCGGTGGAGATTTTTTGTTTCATTGTTTTATGACTGTTCGTATGATGGTTTCAGAGGAGGTTTGGCAGCGGAGAATGTAGGCTCCTTTGGGCAGATTGCTGAGAGACAGTGTGGCCTCCCCACTGCATGGGCGCGATTCGATGACTATCCGTCCGGAGGCATCCCACAGCTGGCAGTGCAGCAGCGTTGCGCCATCAATGCGGATTCTGATGAAATCATGTGCCGGATTGGGGTAGCATTGCAGTGTTGTCACGGTGTGGCGTGCGATGGCATCCGTCCCGATAATGCTGTAATGCACAACCACCTTTGATGTCAGAAAGCCGCCCAACTGCTCCATGTTGTTCAGGTAAGGGACGTAAAGGGTGTTTTCAAACGGATACCAGCCCTTGCGGCTGTCGTACATTTCGTAGCGGCAGGTGTCGCCGTTGCCCTCGCCGGTAAAGCTGTTGGTGGTGCGGTATGTTCCCACCCATTGCTTTTTCTGGCTCTCCCAATTGTAAAAGACATTTTCCAGTTGGTTGCCCCATCTGTCATATTTCCAAGTGCTCTTGCTGTTGTTGTCCCATTGTTGTCCCTCCATGTTCCAGAAGGCTTCGGTCTCTTGTGACTTTCTTCCGGTCTGGTCGTAGCTGTATTCCCGCAGACGGTGGTTGACCCATTCCTTGTTGTATGGGGTCTGCAGGATACTGCGTGCCAGCTGCCCTTTGGGGTCGTATTCGTTGCTGGTGAACTCCCGTTTTGCCCATTCGGAAGTGCCTCTTTTCCAAACGTACAGGGTGGTGGTGGATAGCCGGTTGCCGGAATCATAGCTGTAATAGTAATGGAATTCGTTGGTCCATTTCTCCTCTCCGCACTCCCATGTCCAGGTTTGCAGTTCTGAGCGGTTGCCGGCGGAATCATAGCTGTAGAGATAGTGCAGCCAGTTCTCCCATTCCAGTTTGGGCGGGCCGCCGTGGGTGTGGTTCCAGTTCTCCTCAAGGTAGTCCAGCAGCCGGCCATGCGAATCGTATGTGGAGGTGGCCCTGAAGATGTCGGTCCATGCGGTGTCCCAGAACTGCCATTGCTCCAGTGTGACATCCCCGTTAGCATTGTGCCGGTAGAATATCCGTGCAATGTAGTCCGAATCGTCATCCTCGCGGAAAAAGGTGTCCACATTGCCCCGCTGGTCATAGGTGTAGTGGAAGATGTGGGGGCTGGTCCAGCGGCCAAGACTGTCCGACCATATCTGGTAATGTTCCAGGGTGCGGTTGTCCTGCGCATCGTAGGCATAGAGGTTCCGTGTGATGTTCTTCCATTGCCCGTTCTCAAGGTTCTGCACAAGGTCGCACAGCAGGTTGCTCCTTTGGTCGTAGGTGTATGTGCGGCGCTGCTGTTCCTCCCATTGCCCGTTTATGGCTGAATGGAAACGGATTTTTGTCCGCCGGCCCTGTTGGTCATACAGGTATTCGTAAAATCCTGAAACAGCACCGTCGGTATTGTATATGAATGCGGTGTCCGGCAGCCATGCCGGCAGTGCATGGGGCGGTGTCGGCTGTCCGGACGCTGAAAGGCAGCCGATAATTATCAGAGGCAAAAGCAGTTTGTTTCTCATGGCCTTTATTTTTTCATTGTAACGGAAAAAAAACGAATTATTGTGTTACGGCGGAAAAAAGTGATGCGGCGGTTTTCAGGCCGTCAAGGGCCGCGCTCACGATGCCGCCGGCATAGCCTGCACCTTCGCCGACAGGGTATATTCCGGGAACTTCGGAGGCGCGGTTCTCCCCGCGCAGAATACGTACTGCCGATGATGAGCGTGTCTCCACGCCGGTCATGATTGCATCGGGGTGGTTGAATCCCCGGATGCAGCCGTCCATTTTCGGGATGGCCTCCCGGAGCGCATCCACCACATAGCCTGGCAGGCAGCGTTTGAGGTCGCAGTATATGACCCCGTGCGGATAGGAGGGCTTGACCGATGCCGGGCCTTCCGCCACCTTGCCCTTCAGGAACGCCCCGACGGTGTTGGCCGGTGCGCGGCAGTCGCCCGCTATGTCATAGGCCAGCCGCTCGTATTTTTCCTGGAAGGCAAGTCCGTCCAGCGGGCTGTTTTTGTAGAAATCCTCCGTCCGGATGCCGACCAGCAGTGCGCTGTTGGCGTTTTCGCGGTTGCGGCTCTTTTCGCTCATGCCGTTGGTTACGATGCTTTTGGGGTTGTTTGCCGATGCCATGACGGTGCCGCCCGGGCACATGCAGAAGGTGTAGACGCTACGCTCCTTAAGGTGCACAACGCCACGGTAGGATGCTGGCGGCAGGTATTGTGCGAATTTTCCGTAAAGCATTTTGTTGATGTATTGCTGCATGTGCTCGATGCGCACCCCGATCGAGAAGGGCTTGGCCTCCATCGGAAGCCCTTTCTCATGCAGGCGACGTAATGTGTCGTGGGCGGAATGGCCCAGGCAGAGCAGCAGGTGGTTTGTCTGGAATTCCCTCTCCGGAGTGCAAGCGGTGAGGCTGCCGTCCGGATTCTGCCGGAAGTCGGTGAGGAGGGTGTCGAAATGTACGATGCCTCCAAGGCTGACAATCTCCTCGCGCAGGCTGACAACAACCTTTTCCAGGCAGTCGGTGCCCACATGCGGGGTGGCGGACCATGTCACCTCCTCGTCCGCGCCGTGCAGGTGGAACTCGTTAAGGATAAAGCGTATCCATGGGTGATGAAGGTTGGTGGCCAGCTTGCCGTCAGAAAAGGTACCGGCGCCGCCTTCCCCGAACTGGATGTTGCTGTCGGGGTCCAGCCGCCTGTTACGGAGAAATTCCTCCACCTTCCGTTTCCGCTCGTCCATGCGGCTGCCGCGCTCAAGCACGATCGGGCGTGCTCCGCAGCGGGCGAGGTACAGGGCGGCGAAGATTCCTGACGGTCCGAATCCGGCAATGACCGGCTGGAGCGGGTGATCCCATTTGGGGTATCGCATCGGCTCCGGCGGGGTGTATGGGTTTACATCCTTGTGCTTCAATAGTTCCGGATGCTCATTTTTCAGCCGCAGCATAATCTGGTAGTCATAAACCACCTCCGACCGCTTGCGTGCATCCACCGATTCGCGCAGGATGCGGAACTCCTCCACTTCGGCGGGCTGAAGGCGAAATGTGCGCAACACCGTGCCGCGCAACGTTCCCTTTTTATCTACCGGAATGCGTATGTTGTTGATTCTAATCTCCATGTCAAATGCGGCAGCGTATGGCTGCCATTTGCAAAAGTAGTCATTTTTTCCATACGGAGGGAAAACGTAGGGGCGTAAAAACGACAGGGCCGCGCCGGAGAGGCGTCAAGCCCTGTTAAAGTAATGTGGAGGGTTGGTGTTGTGATGCGAAGACGTCATATCATGGCGTCTTTACATAAAGTTGTGCTGTTATCTAATCACCAACGTCCTGCTGTCATGCACCTTGCCGTTGGAAGTGACCAACCGCACGGTGTAGCTTCCTGCGGCCAGGGAAGAGGTGTTCACAAGAGTTTCTCCTGTCACTTTGCTGCCGTTGCCGCCGCTCAACGCCTGGGTGTAAACCACCTGCCCGCTGCCGTTAAGGATTTGGAGCGTGGTCGCAGAGATGTTGCGCGACAGCGCGTAACCGATCCGGACCTGGTTGTCGGCAGGATTGGGTGCTAGCATGCGGAGTTCGCCGTCAACCACCATCACTGTCACTGTGCTGTAGGCGCGGTAACCGTCAGCATCGGCGGTGACACGCAGCGTGTATGTGGTGTTCTGCAGCGGATTCACATTGCAGGTTAGGCCGCTGCCCACTTCGTTCCCTTGGTCATCGTACCATTTGTATTCCGCTGTTTCAAGGATGTCGTCGGCATACAGTGTGGCGGTCTCGCCCCACAGGACGGTCATGTTATCATGCGCCGCAGCCTGGAAATAACGACCGTCCGTGCGGATGCACTGGTAGTGCTCGCCGCCGAGGATGCTGTCACCGGTGGCGTTGCGCAGCACCATGTCGAAATCGAAGTTGTTGCTGGCAGGAATCTGGTCGGCAAGGAAGTGTACGGTTGTTTGCAAAGTGTAGTAGCTGTTGGCGGGCAGTGTCACCGGAATGCTTGCGTTGCCGCCGTTCCAGCGTAGTGTGTTGCTGTTCACCCATGTCAGCCCGCTGATGTTTGCATTGTTGATGGCTGCAAGCAGCCCCGCATCCAAGGTGATATATACTTCGGCGTAGTCGGTGATGCTGATGTTGCCAATCACCTTCGGTGACAGGCAGATGATACGGCTCATGTCAACATTGATGGCATTGTCAATACCTATGACGGTTCTGTATTTTGAACCGGATTTAATGGAGACATTGCGTGATGCAACATTGTTATGGTTTCGTATTAATTCATGCACTTCAGCATACTGTTCGTTCTCATGAGCTATAACATAGCCGTCATGCACACGCGCTAACAGACAGAAATGCCACAACACAGCATTGAATTCCGTGCAAAGTGTGTAATCATCGGGAGATGGAGCCCACCAATCCACACGCATCACTGTGTTACCATGTGCGGGAATGACGGGAATAGGCATACCGTTGGGATTACCGATGGTGCCGCCTTTGTAAGAACCGCACGGCATTTGATAAAGACTTGTCCAATTGTCGCACCAAAATTCGTTGGTACCTGCTTTTGCCCAATTAAGGAACAGTTTTTCTGTCCCTAAAGAGACCTTGTTGCTCCTGTTGTGGATACGGACACAAACTTTACACCTGACATTCCCTGTTGCACTGTCTATTACATTCCCATTAGTGTCTTCCAACCAGATGTCGGGACTTTCCCAGGTGCATTCTACAGAATGGGGTTCAGTGCCATTGTCGCTGCTGAAATCACGGACATACAAATCCGGTGTGGTACCGATGCCGTCAAGGGTTGTCGCCCCCGTGTTTGAAGGATCCAACCAAGGTTGCAGTTTGCGCCTGTTGTCAAGTGTTCCGTTTCCCGTCCATGATACGCTGAATTTGCCATACCAATCAGGTGCATTTAGATTATCACAAAAGGAACCACCCCCATGCAGTTGACCAATAATTCTATGGGATTTATTTAATAAAGCAGAACCGGAAGACCCTCCTTCTGTAGTACCATGGTTGGTTGTTGTTGCATTCCAAATAACTCGCCAATGCGAAGAGGAGCTATTTTGTATAGAGCTACCATAATCTGTTGATATTGGTTGATAGAAATATGTTGATATTTTTTTTACATCTCCAACCGGATGGTGTATCCCCACGCCTCCTGTTCCGGAATTCCCCGAATTATCCCAACCAAGATAGTAGGTTTTGATATTGGGATTATTTTGGGGATCTTCTGTCAATGAAAGCAGTGCAAAATCAGATACTGAATTGTTTGCAACAACAGTCGCTCCGGTGGTTGAATAATAGGAAGGTTCATTGATAGGGTTGCTGCAACCTGGAGTCTCATAATGCCACATGAAAGTCCAGTAGTCGCAATTTGTATTACCAAGTGCATCGCGCCCTTTCAAACAATGGTCTGCGGTTAATAAATACGGGGAATTATCATTATTTGTTGTGTTAATTAGAGAACCTGTACATAAGCTACTACCATCAATTATTATGAGAGCCACTGCATTTTTTTCATTCTGCCATTCCTGTCCTTCAGGACAATTTACATTGACCTGACAGCTACCCGAATATCCATATTGACCGTTTTTCAAACCAATATACCTATATCCATGTACAACATATGCAATAGAAACAACACCCTTGTATGCCACTTCCTTTGGTTCGTAGTATTCCACCACAACTGTATCGCTGTAAACCAATCCTGTGGCAAACCCCCGCAGTTCATCTTTTGTTCCCTTATTGTTTTTGGAAGTGAAAGCACCAATGGAGCGGGTTTTGTCCTTGCTGTACACGAACAGTTTGGCTCCTTCTGGCAACCAGTACTTATCATATAGCAGGTTGATGGATTTGGCGCCAGGACATGTTATTGTCAGATGCCACAGTTTGTCCCCGTTGGGCAGCACCTTCCACTCTCCGGCGTTTTCCAAGTTGAGGTTCACCTTGTGCGGGTAGCCGAATCTTGGAGGAAGGTCATTTTCATTATCAATGGAATCCTCCTTGTTGATTGTTGCCATATCCAATGCTGGCAGCGTGACAGCGGGAACATGCCAATGCAAATTGTATCTGGTGAAACTCACTGGACTTTCACCGGTACTCAGTTGTGCATAGGAAACTATGCTTTGCATGAAGAAACATGCGGCAGCAAAAATATTGATTATCGTCTTTTTCATGGCTCATTCACTTTTTCAAATTGCAAATATTTTTTATTATCATTATAATACAGTTGGAGCATTTTTTTGCTTGTTTTAAAAGCACATGCGCTTCTGATAGCGGAAAAGAAATCTTGTTCATAGCTATTTAAAGGATATATTTTTGTACAGCAAAGATCAGAAATATATATTTTGAATCCGGAAATGGTATAGCATCCTACCATTTCGTTAACCTGTCCAAACCCTTTTAAGGTGTCATCGCATAATTTTATCCAAAAAAGATGTGTGTCATCTGCGGGAATAAGCACATCTTCCTTGTGATTTGTTTCGTCTACAAATTTTGTAAGATGCCATTTGACATTAGTGATATCATCACTTTTCTTCTTTTCCTTCTCGCATCCTGCGAAGAGGAACGCGCCTGCCATGAGCAGGGCCACTGTTGCCACTATGGGCAGTTTTTTTAATATCTTGTCCATATCTGTTTTGTTTTAGATATTATGAAGCCTTTTGTGAATTCCGGACGGAAGACGGTGAAGGCTGAAGAACCGCCGTCCGTTCCGTTTGTCCTGTATGGTGTCGCGCCCCGTCCGCGCCGGACATGCTTGGATGGACGCATACTGCCTGCTTTTTTATTACCTTACAATTTCCTTTAATCCTCACCCTCCATGCCGGGAGACACCTTGCGGCATTGGAAGGCTCCTTTGTTCGGGTATTTTCGCCTTGCCAAGGAAGTGCACGCTGCAGAGGTGCGGCAAATGCGGAATGGATTTAAGGGTTGAAGTCGGCTGCGGTGAGCTTGCTGCCATGTCATCCTTCAAATTGACAGGCAACGGCAACTTTTTCCATATCCATGGCACGGACAGCAGCATAGCCGCAAGGGCATGCATCCTGCATAGGAGGGCAGAAAGGGCATCTGTGGTCATGGAGTTGTTCATCTGTCGCCGGTTTTTGTTTTTCTTAAAAAAATCACGCTGCAAAATTACGAAACAATCCGATAACTTTTTCAGGATTTTGAAAAATAATCAAAAAAAAATGAAACAGTGTGAAAAAGTGTGGCGGATGTGTTGTGTGGCTCCTTTCGGAAGTCCCAGTTCGCGGCGAGGAAGCGTGGCAAAGAAAAAGGCCGCCATGGAAAACAGCGGCCTCGACATTCTAGAAGGCAAAAGTTGAAGTGAACGGTATAGGTTTCCAACTGCGCCCCAATTCCGTGGTGCTGGCTCCTGCAAACGGGGATGAGGATCTTATGGCTACATTCGCCCTGAAATGTCTCGTCCG
>DBYD01000041.1 GCA_002309855.1 Bacteroidales bacterium UBA1195 | reverse complement strand
AGGGTGTTTTTTAAAGGGGACTCAAGGTTGTATCTATATATGAGCAAAACAACAATGGGCACGAAAATGCCCCGGAAATTGGAGCAGAAGATGCGGACGGTTGGCGGGCAGATAAGGTTGGCCAGGCTCCGCCGGAACCTTAGTGTGGCGCAGGTGGCGGAACGTGCGACCTGTTCTCCCATGACCATTGCGAGAGTTGAGAAGGGAACACCTACAGTGTCCATCGGCATTTACCTGCGTGTGCTCTATGCCCTGCAATTGGACGATGACATTCTTTTGCTTGCGCAGAAGGATGAGATGGGACGGGCCTTGCAGGACCTTTCGCTGAAACATCGTGAACGCGCATCGAAGAAAGTTTAGCAACCATGGATTTCTGCTCACCCCCCGTGGCTGGACACTGTCACCTGCCTACGATATGAATCCGACAATCAGCGGATACCAAAGCCTGCTCATCTCCTCCTCGACGAACAAGGCCGATTTAAACCTTCTTCTTGAAGCCTCGGAAGAATACATGATTGGCAGGGAGGAGGCCTCCGGCATCATCCGTGAGGTCGCTGCCGCCGTCAAAAGCTGGCGGAATGTTGCAGTCAGCTTGGGAATATCGAAACGTGAAACGGATTTGTTTGAACAGGTGTTTCAACAGGAATGGAAAATTTGACCGCTACGGTTTGCGCTCTCTTACGGACAATAAAACCGAAGAGGCAGTAGTGCCGAAATGTGCAACGGTACACAATAATAATCTTTCATTGGCGTTATAAGACATTCAAATTTTAAAATGCGTTGGATATGAAGAAATTTATTATTGGAATCGTTTTGTTGGCGGGGGGCGCGATGTGGCTTTCAACCCTCCTTGGTATCTGGGACTTCAGTGGAGTGTGGGGGCAGCCATGGACACATTATGTGCTGGCAGTGACTGCACTGCTTGCCGGACTGCATTTCCTTTCCGGTGACAGGAAAAACGATTGGCACATGAAATCGCTTCCCGTTCCGAAAGAGGAGGGGAGGGTGCATTGCTCCGTCTCATTTTCAGGTGACTCCTACCGCTATAATGGCGAACCGTTCCATGGCGCAAAACTGGAGACCTTCTGCGGAGGAATCCGCATGGATCTCCGTCAGGCGCTCATCGACGACAATGCGGAGATTGAGATACACACCTTTATGGGCGGAGTGGAGCTGTTTGTCCCTTCCGACATGCAGGTCTTTGTCAACAACCACAGCTTCCTCGGAGGTGTCAACAACGACACCATAGCCAACCAGACACCCGGCGCCAAAAGGCTAAACATCACCGCCAGCAACTTCATGGGCGGTGTGAGCATCAAGAACTGAAACGGATGGACAAGTTTTTTTTTTCCATCCGTTTGGAAAACATATTGGATTTTTAAGGATATTTGCAAATTGAAATAGAGAGAATAAAATAGCCATGAGCAAATATGAAATCCCTTTCCTAACGGCTGCTGTACAGGCTTTTGGACAACGCTTTTCCATGACACGACAGATGGCGTTCAACTATCTGCATAAGCATAAGGGACTGGCTTTTCTGATAGAATTCTACGATGTGGAACACTTGCAGTCAATGGACGAAACCATTGATGACCTGCTAATTGTCTGCCAACAAAACGGAGGAAAACTTGCATGAAACTGTATCACGGCACAAATGCTGACATTGGGGCTATAGATCTCAACCGAGGGTTGCGATATAAAGATTTTGGCAGAGGATTTTATGCGACACCGGACAGGAAAACAGCTATCCGTATGGCACAGAAAAAAGCAAGGCTTTTTGGTGGAACTGCAACACTGATAACATACGAGTTCAATGATTTGGCGTTATCTTCTGATTTGAAGATAAAACGCTTCCCGGAAAAGGCATCCGCAGAATGGTTTCTTTTTATAGATGCCAATCGTGATAGAAAACACACTATACCAGTCCATGATTACGACATAGTTATAGGTCCAATAGCAAACGATGGTGTGGTGTTGCAACTGACAAACTACCGGGAAGGAATCTATTCACCTGAACAGGCTGCCAAATTGTTGCAAGACAAATATCTGGACCAGCAATACTGTTTTGGGACGGAAAAAGCGCTCCGTCACCTTCACAAATTAACCGTTGAAACAATATGAACAATCCCACACATCATCAGATAGCCACATATCTAACCAATTATGCATTAAGCGAATTGGTAAAGTATGTAATAGAAGATACGGGGTGTAGTATAGAGCAGGCTATGATGAATGTATATTCATCCCCACTGATGAATGCCTTGCAGGATGAGGAAAGCGAGTTGTATGTGCAAAGCCCTGCGTATCTTTATGAGCTGATGAACAGTCAGTTGTTGCGGAAATGACTGAATCCGGACGATACAGGAATCTCGTTGAGCTGACAAAGTGCAGGGACCGTTGGGAGTGGAACATTCATCAAAAAAACAAACCATGAACAAGAACATTATGATAGCGTGCTGTGGCATAAACTGCGAGACCTGTGAGGCCCGCATCGCCACGATAAGGAACGATGACAGGATGCGCATTGAGGTTGCGAAGAAATGGTGCGAGATGAATCATACTGACCAGATTACACCTGAGAGCATCAATTGCACAGGTTGCCGTGTGGATGGGCCGAAGTTCTACTTCTGCAGCCATATGTGCGAGGTGCGAAAATGTGTGGTAGCCAAAGGCTTTGAAACTTGCGGCGAGTGCCAGGACAAGAACAGCTGCCAAAAGGTTGGCGCCATTTGGGAGAATTGTGCCGAGGCAAAGATGAATCTTAATTTGAAATAAATTTATGAGAATTAAAATTTTACGTAGGGTTATCGGCATCATTGCGTTGGTGCTGTTGGTGATGGGGTTAATGTGCATATTCATCCTTGACGACGGCTCGCATCTGATTTATCAAATTGATGTGTGGATTTATCGGGCCGCTTTCTTTATGGTGGTATTTTATGGAATATTATGCCTCTTCTACGCAATCAGAAATTTGCACTGGGCATTGAAACTGCTCATCAGTGTTGTCACTGTTTTGGGAATATGTTATTTTCTCTTTGTAGCAGCCATTGTGGGTGTTTTGGGCAAAGACACCCGAATTTGGAGCAACGACCGCTATGTTGTATATCATGAACCAAATTCTATGATTGATCCAGGATTATTTGTCATGTATAAACAGGATGGTCTCATTGAAAAACCATGCTATACGGTAGGTTCCGAGTTCGGTAATCCGGACAAATATGAGTGTTTTTTCGATGAGGAAAGGGATTTCATACGCATAGAGGCAGACTGGGCATTTGACGGAAGAAGTTGGCATACCACCACGTTCTATAGGCTGTCCGATGGTAAACTCTATGTGCATCAGAATCCGATGGACAGCTCCTTGTGGAGCGGCAGATATTCATCGTATGACAAAAACACATCCCTTCGTCAACAACTTGAGGTGGAGTCGGTACACGACACTTTGATTTTCAATTATTATATCGATTTGCGCGATGTGAAGCTGGATTTGGAAGATGGGGAAAAGGAATACACATTGAAAGGTCGGGCGTTTCTGAAAAAAGGCGATGCCGAAACCGATGAGGATAAGCATGGGAATGCCTATTTGGTGGATGAGTACATTTATGAAGATGAGGATTATATCGCCTTCCGCATACAGGCGGTAACCCATGATATAATACGGGTGGTTGTTGATGACGCCACTGCCGCCCGATACCACATTCCAACTTCATCGATATTTTACTAATACTCCTTTCATTATAAACTATGAAACAGGAAATCAATCCGAAAGAGACTAACAGGGCATACGCCTTCGAGATGTGGCTGAACTCACCCATGCCGATGGTGACGCTCACGAAGACCTTTGACGTGACGAGGCTGCATAAGATGTGCAAGCGCAGAAACCTGAAATTCAATATGCTGCTCTGCTGGTGTATAGGCAAGACCGCCAGCGGAACTGGCGAATTCTATCTTCTGCCTGAGAACGGAAAGCTGTACCGTTACGACAGGATTGCCATTAACGTGGTGGTGCGCAACCGCAAGGGAGGCATCAATTCGTGCGACATACCATTTTCCACCGACATGCAGCAGTTCAACCGTGACTACCTGCAATCGACCGCCAAGGTGGCGGAGGAATGCCAAAGCACTTCCCTTGAAGGATACATGATTGTCGGCACGTCGGCAATGATACAGACCGAACTCGACAGCATCACCAACCAATACACCGACAAGTTCCTCAATCCTATGGTGATGTGGGGAAAACATCGTAAAGGTTGGTTCAAGACTACGCTGCCGGTCTCTTTCCAATTCCATCATGTGCAGATGGACGGCGGCGATGCGGCACGTTTCCTGGAGGCGTTGCAGACTACAATAAATTCTCTATGAAGCCGTTGGAAGGATGCTGGATTGGCGGATTAGTTTAGCATCACGTCCATAACCATCATCAGCACAAAGCCGAGGGCGAAACCGATTTACGGTATCACCTTCCTGAAAACAAACATCTCATCATCCTCGCTCCAGTTACCAACTTCCTCGTCTGGAATTGCGGGGCCGTGGTGGTATTTGTTCCAGAACTCCACAATGTGGAAGCCGCAGCGGTTCACGTAGAAATGAATGTTCCTCTTCTCGAAATAGGGCGTGATGCATTCCCAGACCTTGATTTCGGAATGCATCGCCTCAATGGCTTTCCACGCCGCCTGGCCAATGCCTTTATTGTGGACTTCGGGACAGACGAAGAGCAGTTCCAATTCACCGAAGGCTTTTGCATGGTTAATCCGCAGCACCACACCACCGACTTTCTCGCCGTCCAATAGGATACGGTATGATTCAGCGTTCTCTCCATCAATGGAGTTTTCGATAGTGGTTCGCGAGATAACCTCTTCGCCTTCTTTGGTGCGGGTGTTGCGCAGACCAAATTGAGCTGCGCTCGAATTCCTTCGCGACTCGGCAAAACTCAAGCAAGTTTGGCTTTGCTCTCGCTGCTTCGTCATTTCCTGCTGCGCTCCGTAGCGGAACGCCCATTGGTTGTCGAGGATGAACTGCTCGCGGTCATCGGGTTGCAGGGGTGAAAGAGTGACTATTCCGGACATATTGCTTTGTATATATTAATGAAACTCTGTTGTTTTTCAAGCCAGTCGGCGGTTTGTTGCAGTTGCGCGTCGAGCCAGCTGCTTTGGGCAACTAGTACCTCAAGATAAGTGGCACCGGCATAGCGCATCTGCTCACGACTGTTCTCGTATGCCTTGCGGCTGGCTTCCACTTGTTGGGTTCGGGCCTCTTCGCGCCGCTGGCAGGCCTGACAGCCGGCCAAAGCATCGCGTACCTCGCCGCCCGCAGTAAGCAAGGCTTTCTCAAAGGCAATTTGTGCCTGCTCCTGCTGCGCTTTAGCCACCTTCAGATTGGTTTTCAGCCTTCCTTGGGCAAACAAGGGCTGTGTGAGCGAGGCGATGGCATTAAGTAAGATTTGGGTAGGATTGATGGTCACACCGCTGTTGTTGGTCCAGCCCACCGTGCCGCTAATGGATAGGGTAGGGTAGAACTCTGAACGAGCCACCTTTACGTTGCTGAAAGAAGCCCTTAACTGGTATTCCGCCGCCAACACATCTGGGCGTGCAGACAATGTCTCCAACGCTATCGTCTGGCAGGCATCCATAACGACAGAACCGACATTTTCCCATGTGGAACGGGCAATGCTGTCGGGCTGGCGGCCAAGTAGCAGGCAGAGAGCTGTTTCTGTCTTACGTATTTGGGCTTCGAGTGATGGAAGCGAGGCCATCACCGCATTATAGGATGCCTCCGCCTGGTTGACAGCCGCCTCGTTTTGTTGTCCCATTTCCTTCAACGCCCGCAGCACACGAAGGCTCTCCTTCTGGTTTTGGACGCCTTCTTGCGTGACTGTCCTCTGGCGATCAAGCATCACCAAGGTGTAATAGGCATTAGCCACCTCTGCAACCAGCTGTATTTGGGCATAGTGTAGTTGTGCTGAATCCTTTTTCAGTTCTGCCGCTGCCATCTCATTCTGATAGTGATGTTTGCCGCCAAAGTTCAGTTCCCAGTTCATGGTTAGCGGAAGCTCGTATGTATAAGTCGCAGATGTGTTATGCGCTTTCGTCACCGAGCCGGAGGGGGACAAGGTCACGCCCGGCAAATAATTCAGCCGTGCCTGCTTCAGCATCGCTTCCGACTGTTCCAACGACAGCTGTGCCGTTTGCAAGTCGCTGTTGTGCTTCATAGCTTCGACGATGTAGCCTTGCAGCAGTAAATCGGGGAAGTGCTGCCGCCACGCTTGCGCATCAAGCGTTTCCGACCAAATGGCGAAGACTAATAGGCAAACAAGTCTTTTCATAGCATATCCTCTTTTTTTTCAATGGGTTTGAATCTCTCTTGTATTTTTTGGAAAACTGTAAAAAGAGGGGGGACGGTGGCGAGGAGGCCGAGCGTACCGAACAACATGCCGCCCACTACGCAAACACCGATGGTTCGGCTACCGTTGGCTCCCGCGCCTGTAGCGAACATCAGGGGCAACATGCCGAAAATCATCGTCAGGGAGGTCATCAGGATGGGACGCAGACGCTCCCTTGCGCTCTGCAGGGCGGCATCGCGGACAGACAGTCCTCCCAATCGTCTCTGCGAGGCATATTCCGTAATCAGAATGGCAGTCTTCGCCAGCAGACCTACCAGCATGATAAGGCCAATCTGCATATAAATATTGTTCTCCACGCCGAAGAGTTTCGCGAACAGCAGACTGCCCACCAATCCGAATGGCACCGACAGCATCACAGCCATAGGGATAAAGAGGCTTTCATACAAAGCGACCATCACCAGATAAACGAACAGCGCACTGATGATGAAAATTATGACCACGCGGCCCGATGTGCGGCTCTCCTCGCGGGTGATTCCGCTGAACTCCACGCTGTAGCCTACCGGCAGCTCCTTCGCCGCCACCTCTTGGATGGCCTTGATGGCACTGCCCGTGCTGCTGCCCTGCGCCACATTGCCGCTCACATCGATGCAGCGGAACATGTTGTGACTGCTCAGCGTCTGCGGCATATATTCTTTTGTGAGTGTCACGAACAGGCCAATCGGCAGCATGGCACCTTCTTCGGACCGTACGAAAAGCTGGTTGAGCGACTCGGGACGGATGCGGTCTTCGGGACGCAGCTGTGCGGTGACTTGATAGACTTTGCCGTATTTGTTGAAGTTGGAGATATAGTCCCCACCAAGATAGGCTCCCAGTTCGTTGAGTACCGTGGAGGGCGACACGCCAGCCTTCTTGCAGCGCGAAACGTCCACATCCACACGATATTGCGGGTAGTTGACATCGTAGTTGGAATAGATATCGCCAATTTCATGGCGTTCTTGCAGTTTCTCCACAAAATGGTCGGTAATCTCTTTTAGTGTGCGGATGTCCATGCCGTTGCGGTCCTGCACCGAGAACTCGAAACCGCCGCCTCCACCATAACCCTCAATCATGCCCGGCTCCATCGCGAACGATTCTGCCTCGCGCTCTTGCGCCAATAACCCGTTAATCTGTTCCATCACGTCTGCCGAGGAGTTCTCGTAACCCTTACGCTCCTTCCAGGGTTTCAGCTGCGCATAGACGAAGGCACCGTTGCTGCCCGCTCCTACACCCACCACGCCGCCTACCGCTTCGACGGATGACAACTGCTGAATCTGGTTGCTGACGCGGTTCATCACCTCGCGGGTCTTCTCCATTGTGTAGCCCGCAGGCGTATTAATCTCTACGAAAATATTGCCCATATCCTCGTTTGGGACGAAGCCCGTAGGCACCACCTTGAACAGCACCACCATCAGCACGATGGCAACTGCCACGCTGGCGGCCACCACCCATTTGCGGTGGAGGGAACAATGCACCATGCCGGTGTAATGTTTTAACAAGGTGTTGAAGGTCGCGGTGTAAACGGTTTTTATGCGTGATTGTAGAGACGCACGGCCGTGCGTCTCTACACCAGACGGTTTCAAAATCAATGCACACAACGCCGGTGCCAATGTCAACGCATTGAGGAACGAAATGCCCACCGCCACCGCCATCGTCAAACCGAACTGTTTGAAAAAGATGCCAGTGGTGCCGCCCATGAACGACACGGGAATAAATATGACCATAAACACCAATGTTGTGGTAAACAGCGTGACTGCCAACCCTTTCATCGCATCAACTGAGGCGTTGTAGGCCGATTTGCAGCCCGTATCAAACTTGGCTTTCACCGCTTCCACCACCACAATAGAGTCGTCCACCACCGTACCGATAACCAGCACCAGCGCGAAGAGCGTCAGCAGGTTGACAGAGAATCCCGCCACCTTCATAAAGGCGAAGGTGCCGATGAGCGACACCACGATACCGATGGCAGGAATCAGCGTGGCGCGGAAGTCCTGGAGGAAGAAGAAGACAACCACCAGCACCAGCAGGATGGCGATGATGAGCGTCACCACCACCTCGCGGATGGAGGCGAAGAGGAAATCGTTGGTGTTGTCGAAGGTGACAATTTTGATGTCCTTGGGCAGCGACTGCTCCACCTCGCGGATGAGTCGGTCAATTTCAAGATTGATTTTGGTGGCATTGGAGCCTGCAACCTGATGTACCGCACCCATTACGCCCGGGTGGCCGTTGATGCGGTTTGTGAAGGCATAATCCGACTGTCCCAACTCAATATCGGCCACATCTTTCAGCCTCATTTCCTCACCCGTGGGCAAGGAGGCAATGACTATGTTTTCGAATTCGGAGAGTTCCGTCTTGCGGCCTGTATATCTTAAAGAATATTGGAACACGTTGTCGGAGTTCTCGCCCAGTGCGCCCACCGAAACTTCAATGTTCTGCTCCGCTAATACTGCGCTGATGTCGCTTGGCATCAGCGAGTGACGTGCCATCACGTCGGGCTTCAGCCAAATGCGCAGGGCGTATTGCGCGCCCCATACCTCCACCTTGCCCACACCGTTGATGCGCAGGATGGCGGGCCGGAGGTTGTTGTAGAAATAGTTGCTGAGGAAATTTTCGTCGTAGGTGCCGTCTGGACTTTCCAAGGCGATGATGCGGAGCTGTCCGGGTTGCTGTTTCTCAGTGGAGACGCCAATTTGCAGCACCTCGGCAGGCAGCTGTCCTTGAGCCTGAATCACACGGTTCTGCACGTTTACGGCCGCCATATCGGCATTCGAGCCCTGTTCGAAATAGACCGTGACACTTGCCATTCCGTTGCTTGCCGACGACTTCATGTAGGTCATTCCCTCCACGCCGTTGATGGCCTCCTCCAAGGGCGTCACCACGCTCTTCTGGACGGTCTCCGCACTCGCACCCGGATAGGAAGCCCACACGTTGATGGTAGGAGGTGCGATGTCGGGATATTTTTCCACCGGCAGTGAAGTGAGCGCAATCACCCCCAACGCCACTATGAACACGCTTATGACGATAGAAAACAACGGCCTGTCAATAAATGTCTTAACGTTCATTTTGAAACTTAAAACTGACTCCCAACTCTAAACTCTAAACTATTAACTATTAACTATTAACTCTCAACTATCCTCATTCCCTCCTTAACAAACCCAGCTCCCTTCGCCACTATGACATCCCCAGCCTTCAGCCCTTCAGTCACCACATACGACTTGCCGTCGGTGGTGCGCTCCACCTGTATCATTCCGGCAACGGCCTTGCTGTTCACCACCTTTACCACATAGACCTTGTCCTGGATGTCATAGGTGGCCTCCTGCGGGATGACGATGGCGTTGTGAAGTCCGGTGGGAATCACGATTTTACCCGTACCGCCGCTGAGCAGCATTCCGCCCGGGTTGTTGAAGCGGGCGCAGACAGATACGGCACCTGTGCGTTCGTCCACCACGCCGCTGATGCTCTCCACGCGGCCAGTTTGTTCGTAAAAGGTACCATTGGACAACTGCAGCCGCAGTTCGGGCATCCGCTTCACCGCCTCCTCCAGACTTTTGTATTCCGACAGATACTGCATAACCGTGTTTTCCGTCATTGAGAAAAAAACGCGCATCTGGCCGTTGTCGGCCACTACGGTCAGTCCCTCCTGAATGGTAGGCCCCACAAAATCCCCTTTGCGGTAGCTGATACGTCCCACCACACCGCACGAAGGACTGCGAATTTCGGTATAGCTGAGGTCGTTTCTGGCCGAGGTGAGAGCCGCTTTCGCTGCCGCAAGGTTGGCTTTCGCAACATTAAGGTCGCTCTCGGCGAGTGACAACTCAAAATCGGAGATAATATCTTTTTGGCGAAGTGTTTTTTTGCCGTTGTATTCCAACTGCGCACGGTTGAGCGCGGCCGTCATCGTCTGGACATTGGCATTGGCCGACTCCATTGCCGCGCGATAGGAGGCATCGTCAAGGCGGAAAAGCAGCTGTCCCTCCCGCACACGTTCGCCCTCCTTCACATATACGCCTGTCAGGTACCCCTCCACGCGGGGAATAATCCTGATGTCCTGATTGCCATGAATTGAAGCCGGATATGCTGTCTCAAGCGTATAGTCCTGCGCAACAACATTTAGCAGTTCATGACTTTCTGTCTCCTGCCGCTGCCTTACGCCGCCGTTTTTGCATCCCGCCAGCAGAGCGACCGCCATTGTAGATATGATTAAGTTTCTGATATTCATAAAATTACTACGTATCATTATCATTCTGAATCAGAATGCAAAAATATACCTTTTTTTCATCTCAAATTTTATAAAATCACTCCAATAATGTATGTTTTCGGAACCATATTTATTTTTTTTGTATTTTTGCAACATGAAATATAAGATAAAAAAATATCAGTCTGCTGACATCGATGCACTTGTAAAAAACAACATTAACGAAACCTGGCTGTGTCGGGTCGTAAGAGGTGGTGTGACGCTGAAGTTCGATCTGAAGCAACACCGCATCACATCGGAGACAATTTTCATAGTGCCGGAAGGCGTTCATTTCAAGGCTGTCTCGTCCACCAGCCAATTTGAGATGGAGCTGCTTGTTTTCGACGAGTCACTGATGAATGTTGTCTATTCGCTGCTGGGCGCGGATGCGGATTTCGGCTCGCTGGATCATGCCTTCTGGAGCAACCGCACCCTTGTCGGACCCTTCGGCCGCCTTATGGAGATGGATTACGAATCGCTGACGATTGCCATAAAGGAGCCTTTCATGAACGTCCGTCACAAAATGATAACATCAAGCCTTACCCACTTGCTGCTGACCATCTACAATGCAGTAAGCCAATCTGGCAACAATGATATTGCACAGGAGGTCAGTAACCGCCGTCCCCGATTGACGTTGAACCGATACTATGAGATGGTGGACAGTAATGTGCTCATAGGCGGACGCAACACCAGCTTTTATGCGGATAAACTCTGCGTCACAGAGCGATACCTATATAAAATCTGCAAAAAGGAGACCGGCCAGTCGCCAAAGGAAATCATCGACAACTTCCTCGTCAGCGCCATCAAAAACAGCCTCCTCACCACAGAGATGAGCCTGCAGCAGATTGCCGACCAATACCGCTTTCCCGACCAATCGGCCTTCAGCCAATATTTCAAGCGCCACGAAGGAATCTCCCCATCGGAGTTCAGACGGAGGTACAGGTAATTTATCAAGTTATAGAATAGTCCGGCTTCGAGTTCAAGGGCGTGAAGGAGTGATTGTATCTCACCCCTTCCGCTTCACCAGCCGGAGCGAATAAATGAACAGATACACGCCCAGTAACATCATTACGGGATGGATTAGCAGCTGCACGGGGCTGAACTCCATAAGCAGCTCGGTGGCATGGAAGATGTTGAACAGCATCATAATGCAGGCCAGCACGAGGTTGATTACGCGCATTGCCTTGCAGTTGCGGTAGTTCATGCAGAGCAGTCCGCACATCGGGACGAAGAAAGCCATCCCAATCATAAACAGCATCATACCTGTAGGAGCCTCACCCGTGGCGTCGGGCATGGCGATGTCGGCACCCCAGAAGGCGGGAAGCATGTCAGCCAGCATGTGCATGGCAAAACCGACCATGATAATCACCCAAATAAGGGAGACTTTTGAAATTTTTGTTTCCATAACGATATTTTTAAATGGTTATACATCAAAACTTTATTCTAATTCTTCCGCACGTTTTCTCAATATGCGTTCCGCCAGACGCATCCCGAATATTGCCACGGGGATGGTCAGAACCAGCGCCACTATTAGCATGGGGACGTTGTCGATAACGGGTTTCATCAGCGCGTCGTAGCCGGCGGGCATCTCCTCAACGGCAGCGGCAAGGGAGCCTTCGGTGTCGGTCCACCAGTGGGCGGTGTAGGCGAAAAAGGAGAAGGCGAAGGGCAGGAAACTCCGGCGGACACCCTTCAGCGTGCCGTAACCGTTTGCCTTTCTGAGAACCTCAGCAAACGCTGTCAGAACGACTGTCCCGATGATGTAAGTCACGTCAGCCTCTCCTGCTATCAGGAACAACACAAGGATAAAGCCGTTCAATGCCGTTGCCGCGCCGAAGCCTCGGATGATGGTGCAGGTGTTGAGATAGACCAGCGCGAACACTAAAGGCAGCAACGCACCGATATAGGCGTAGCTCGCCGGGTGGATGATTCCGCTTGTGGCACCCAGAATGAATGTGGCAAGATAGGCCACGGCCATCAGCAGGACCACGGCCACTTTTTTGAAAGTAAATTTTTTATCCATATTGAAACAGTTTTAAAATTTTCTGCAAAGGTACACGCCTTCCCGCAATCGGTTCATCACCAAAAATGATGATTTTTAGGCCACAACAGCGTCTTTGTTGATGATTCCGCACTCAATCCGACCCTGCGGCACAATATTCGTGGATGTTGCGCGTTAAAAATATGTTGGAATTTTTTTACGTCAGAATGCAATAAATATAATGCATCATGCGTTAAGGCAAAAAAAAATAATATTATGGCACAGGTATCAATGACAGTGAGGATGGACTCACAATTGAAGGCATCGTTCGACGCACTTTGCGCTGAGTTCGGCATGAGCGCCAACACGGCAATGAATGTTTTCGCCAACGCGGTGGTGCAGCAACGTTGCATCCCTTTTATCATCAGGGCGGAGAAAATGGAAGACACCGAATCTTTCAAGACTTTGCGTTCCATGGCAGAATCTGGAATGTTTCCGGAATTGACGCTGGATGAAATAAACAAGGAGATAGCGTTGGCACGATCTGAGAAGAATTGATTATGAGAGTTTATGCAGTTATTGACACAAACGTTATTGTGTCAGGTATCATGTCACGTAATCCCGCTTCGGCGACAGTACAGGTAATTGGTCAAATTGGCCGCAGTTCGCTTGTACCGGTCTATAATGACGAGATTATGTCGGAATATGTGAATGTTTTGCATCGAATAAAGTTCGGTTTTCCGGAAAGGCTGGTCACAGACATTGTTAATCGGATAAAAAGATACGGGATAAAGCGCGAGCGCGTTTCAAGTGGTGAAACCTTTCTTGATGCGTCCGATGCTGTGTTCTATGAAGTTGCTTTATCAAAGGAGGATGCCTATCTTGTTACTGGCAACCAGAAACACTTTCCCGTATCGCCTATTGTGGTAACACCTGCGGAGATGATTGAAATATTGAAGCGTTAGGTGCTCACTGGCACACAATATTCATAGATGTTGCGCGTTAAAGTGAATAATAAAACCAACGTTTATAGACCATTTTTTTGATTACAACTGGATATGAAAGTGGACAAACTAATTCTTATTTTGGCATTTGGTACGATATTGACAGCGTGCAAAACACAAAACAATATCGATTACCCAAAACCGACATATATGGATTCCGTCAATGGTATTACCTTGCAGCCAATTGAATCCATAAGTTATTATGTAGGGCCTTTATCTCATTCCTGGTTTGTGGATTTTGCAAATGGTGAGAAAGGTATTATTGGCTATGACAGATCTCTGCCCAATCACTGGACATTTCGTGCCAGATTTGACACCACCTGTCCATTCCCTTTGACAGGCCACAGCGACGCCTTTGTTGAACGTTACGGCATTGCAGAAGAAGACTTGATTAAAATAATGAATCACGTCAACGCCAACGGCATTGTTCTGCTTTGCGGTCCTTCCTGCATCAGATGGGAAGAGGAATATGCCTCTGCTATCTATGAATACCACGATGACACATTGGACGAGCGATTGGTACTTTTTGATGCCATTGACGATTCAATACGCTTTATCTATAACATTGAAAAAAAGAAAGACAAAAATAATCCTTCAAATATAAATTCAATTGAAGCTTACAGTTCTGGAATACGAGGTTACGCACGCCGTACAAATCGTAATTCCGACCTCATGGAGTTTATTTACGACGAGACACACATTACAACATTCTGTTTTTCAGCAGACACTATGCAATGTCTGAGTGTCCACAGCGATAACAATCATTATCTGAACAGTTTCCAGCCTTTGACAAGGAAGAAATGAGGGATTATCGAATGAATAGTTTTTTTATTATGACAGAACTTGAAGCCATCACCGCACGCCATTCCGTGCGGCATTATATTGACAAGCCAATTGAGGCGAAGAAAATAGAGGCGATACAGGAGTGCATCGGACGTTGCAACCGTGAAGGCGGCGTGCATCTTCAGCTGATATCAGATGAGCCGGAAGCATTCTCTTCGCTCATTGCAAAATACGGCAGATTTCGGAATGTGAGCAACTATATCGCTGTGGTAGCGCACAAAGGTCGGGAAGGCAGTTTGACGGCCGGATATTGGGGGGAATGGCTGGTTCTGGAGATGCAGACGCTGGGATTCAATACCTGCTGGGTCGGAGCCTCATACAAGAAAAACATGTCGTTGTTCCGGATAGGTACTGATGAGGAGCTGAAAAGTGTCATCGCTTTCGGCTACGGGGCCACGCAGGGTGTGCAGCATCCGCAGAAGAGGTCGTTTGACGATGTGGCCCAAGCGGCTGCTCCTGTGCCGGAATGGTTCAGGAAAGGTGTTGGGGCTGCACTTCTGGCTCCGACCGCAGTCAACCAGCAGAAGTTCAAATTCATCCTTCACGAAGGCAACCGAGTGGAGGCTATAGCCAAATTCTCCCTCATCGGCTATTCGCATCTTGACCTCGGCATCGCGAAATGCCATTTTGAAATCGGTGCGGGAAAGGAGAATTTCGAGTGGGCGTGACGGCCCCGCGTGTGTACGGGCGTTTAATTTGAAAAAAAAAGAAAAGGGCGGCAATATTTGGAAGGATAGAAACGTTAAATATTAACTCCTCAATAAAAAATTATTACATTGTATATAGTATAATTAACCATGAAAAAGACAACTCAAGCCATGCAGGTCATTGAAGCCATGCGAAAAGAAGGCGGGTACGCCACTTTACGCAGATTAAATGAGGTCGTTGATTTCTCTACATGGGCCACTAAAACACCCGAGGCAACGGTAAGACGAATAGTTCAAGATAGCAAGGAGATATTTCGCATTCAACCAGGATTATGGGCTCTTGAGGAAATGCGTGATGAAGTTTTGAATATGTTTGAACTTAAAGTAGGCGATAAGCATAGTGAAGAGTTGTTTACACATGGTTATTATCAAGGCTTGCTAATCGAAATAGGAAAGTTCAATCAACAACTGACATATGTTCCTGCACAAGACAAAAGTCGCAAATTTATGGGGAGGCAACTATTAGCTGAATTGTCTGATACTACAACATTGCCAGATTTTACATACGATAATCTCAAGAAAAAGGCACGCACAATTGATGTGATTTGGTTTAATGAGCGAAGGATGCCATCTGCTTTTTATGAGATAGAGCACACTACAGATATAAAGAATTCCTTATCAAAGTTTTATGAATTACAAGATTTCCATGCTAATTTCTATATTGTAGCAGATTGTTGTCGGAAAAAAGAGTACGAAGACAAATTAAATGTTTCAATGTTTGAACCTATACAAAAGCGCGTGACTTTTTTAGAATATAGTAGAGTAGCAACAATGTATGAGGGGATAAAAAAGATAACTAGTGTAAAATGGTAATTTTTTTCATCATGAACGAATACATCTTCCATACATACAGGGACACG
>DBYD01000042.1 GCA_002309855.1 Bacteroidales bacterium UBA1195 | reverse complement strand
CCGCACCAAGGGCGTGGTGGAGGGCTTTCATGAGGGGAAAGCCGAAGGAAGAGCCGAAGGTTTGCAGGAGGGGCTCGCGAAAGGTCGCACCGAAGGCCTGCAGGAAGGTCTTGAAAAAGGCCGCGCTGAAGGCTTGAAAGCAGCTGCCGCAAAAATGAAACAGCTGGGGATTCCGGCGGAGCAGATTTCCCAATCCACGGGGATTCCGGCGGATGAAATCAAAGGTATGTGAAAAACAACTATTAACTATAAACTATAAACTATAAACTATAAACTGATTTAGCGGGTGGTGGAATAATTTTTTCCGCCAGTCCGGAAATCCGTATTGGGATTTCATGTACATTTGCAGTTTGAACCTAAAACTTGAAACATCATGAACCTGAACGGACGACGTGAAAGCAAAAATGTGGATGACAGGCGTTCCATGAGCACAGCCGGAAAAGCCGGCGTTGGAATCGGCGGTGTCATAATCGCGGCAATTTTCGCCATCATCATGGGCAAGGACCCCACCGAAGTGCTGCAGAGCGCGGATCTCGGCAACAGCACAGCAACCGAAAACTACCAGCCGACACCGGAAGAGGAGGAGCTGGCCAAATTCGCAAGCCAGATTCTGGCCGGGACAGAGGATGTCTGGACCGCCGAATTCAAGAAGATGGGACGCACCTACGTCCCGCCGAAACTGGTGCTTTTCAAAAATTCCGTGCAGAGCGGCTGCGGCGGCGCAACCTCCGCCAGCGGACCCTTCTACTGCTCCGCCGACCAGTCGGTATACCTTGACCTCGCCTTTTTCACCGACATGAAAAGGCAGCTCGGCTCCGACGGTGACTTCGCCTATGCCTACGTCATAGCACATGAGGTCGGGCACCATGTGCAGTACCTGCTCGGCACCCTCAACGAGGCGCACAGCAAAATGTCCCGCGTGAGCGAGAAGGAGAGCAACCAGATCAGCGTGCGGCTGGAGCTGCAGGCCGACTTCTACGCCGGAATCTGGGCCTACCACGACAACAAGATGTTCGGTTCGCTTGAGGACGGCGACATTGAGGAGGGGCTGAACACCGCCTCCGTCATCGGGGACGACTACCTCCAGAAAAAGGCGCGGGGCTACACCGTACCGGAATCTTTCAACCACGGCACCTCCGCCCAGCGGGTCAAATGGCTGAAAAAGGGGCTGAACAGCGGCGACATCAGCCTGGGGGACACCTTCTCGCCCAGCTACTCCGCACTTTAACCCTGAAAATGTCTTGAAGATATGCCGACCATGAGCCGCATTACACTTTCATTGACAATTGTCCTGCTGCTGGCATTACCGCAGATTCAGGCGCAGCAGAAAAGCAGCGACCTGCAGGAGCAGAACCTCCGGGGCAAGGTAAAATCGATGGAGGAATGGGAATACGGGGATGCCGAAGTCATCGCCGGCAAAGGGGTATATATCGACGAAGGGACGGAGGTGGTTTCGCACCACATCTGCCAATTCAACCGCCGTGGCAACCTGGAGGAGGAGAAATCCTTTGACAGCGAAGGCAAGATGATCGGGAAGAACAAATACAAATACAGCGAGGTGGGCGACCTGATGGAATCCTCCGAACACAACGCGAAGGGGAAATGCTGCGGGCGCAATGTGTATGCCTACAACAGCCACCGCCAGTTCGCCACGCTCACCCTCTTCCTTTCCGACGGCAGCATCGAGACCGCCACCTACCATTACAGCAAGGACTGGCTGTTGGACTCCATCACGTGGAACAACCCTGTCCGGCGCAGGGAGCTTTTCCGCTACAACGGAAAGGGACAGCTGTGTGAGAAGCAGCTGTTTGAAGACGGCAAACAGGTGGAAAGGAACGAATTCCGCTACGACGGGCAGGGCAACATCATCGAAGAGAGCCGCACCACTGCGGACGGCAAAAGCCACAAAACACTTTCAACCTACGACAACACAGGGAGGCTGCAATCGGTCATCCAACAGGATGAGAACGGCCGCCAGGAGAGCAGGACCTGCTGGGAATACGACCAATATGGGAACATACTGGTGGAGACATGGTACAATGAGGAGAACATCCGCAACGTGCGCTCCACCTGCGAATACACTTATGACGCTCAAGGCAACTGGACCCAGCAGATCTGGTTCGACGACGGCAAACCCTTCAGCGTCACCCGACGAAAAATCACCTATTATTAAAAACATGAACATTCTGTTACTTGGTTCCGGCGGACGGGAACATGCAATGGCGGCGAAAATCGCCGAAAGTCCGCAATGCGACAAACTGTACATAGCACCGGGCAATGCCGGCACAAGCCAATGCGGCACCAACGTGGCATTGGACAACAATGATTTCGAGGCCATCCGGAAATTTGTGCTGGACAATGGCGTCGGCATGGTGGTGGTCGGGCCGGAGGCTCCGCTGGTGGCCGGTCTGCAGGACTTTTTCGCCCGGGACGAGGCCTTGAAAAAAATTGCCTTCATCGGCCCCTCCAGACAGGGCGCGACGCTTGAGGGCAGCAAGGATTTCGCCAAGGCATTCATGCAGCGGCATGGCATCCCGACAGCAGCATACCGCAGCTTCACCCGCGAAACGCTGCCGGAGGGCATAGCCTTCCTGCACACCCTCAAGCCGCCCTACGTCCTTAAGGCGGACGGGCTGGCCGCAGGCAAAGGGGTGCTTATTATAGATGATTTGGAGACAGCGGAGAATGAACTTCACAACATGCTGGAAAACGCCAAGTTCGGAGCGGCATCCGACAAGGTGGTCATTGAGGAGTTCCTGCATGGGATAGAACTCTCCGTCTTTGTCCTGACCGACGGGGAGCATTACATCATCCTGCCCTCAGCCAAGGACTACAAGCGCATCGGAGAGGGCGACACAGGACTTAACACCGGCGGAATGGGCTCGGTTTCCCCCGTCCCGTTCGCCGACAAGGCCTTCATGCAGAAGGTGGAGGAGCGGATTGTGCGCCCCACGGTTAACGGCATCCGTGAAGAGAAGATAAGTTACAAGGGATTCATTTTCCTCGGCCTTATGAACTGCGGCGGCGACCCATACGTAATAGAATACAACGTGCGGATGGGCGACCCGGAGACCGAATCGGTCTTTCCACGCATCAGCTCCGATATGGTGGAGCTGTTCAACCACACCTGGAACGGCACCCTCGACCGCGCCACACTGAAGACCAACCCCCAGACCGCCGCCTGCGTGATGATGGTGGCCGGAGGCTACCCAGGGAGCTATCCCAAGGGGAATATTATACAAGGCGTTGAAAACGTGAAAGGGAGCCTGGTGTTCCATGCAGGCACAAAAAGGGATGCGAACGGGCAGCTGCTGACCAACGGCGGAAGGGTGCTATGCGTCACCTCGTTTGCAGACAATCTGGAAGCCGCCTTAGCGAAAAGCTATGCTGCCGTAAATGAAATTAGTTGGGAGGGCTGCCACTACCGCAGGGATATCGGCAGGGATCTGATGTAAGCCGTTTCCGGCGCGATATAGACTAACCGCGCATCGGTGACGTTATAGCCGATCTGCCGCAACCCGTCAATATAACCCTTCAGCTGGGATTCATGGGAATTGTCACGCTGTCCTGTCTTGTAATCGATAAGCCGGACATCTTTCCCTTTTATCAGCAGGCGGTCCAACCGTAAGATTTTTTGGTCCGGCAGCAGCATTTCAACCTCGTTGCGGACAAATGTCCCCTCATCCCCGAAAAGGCAGTCGGCCTCCGGCTGCTCACGAATGTTAGCCAACAACTTTAACAAAAAGGCCCTTTCATAGGGCTTCAAAGCCTCAGACTTATTAACCGTATTGCACAGAACATCCACATCCTCACGCCGGTACATCCGTGAGAGATACTGGTGAACCAATGTGCCCAATGCAGCCTCCGTACTGGCACCCTCCTCCGGCACAGTATATGCCAAGGGCGGAAGCGGACCAATGTCCGGAAAAGAAAAGAACCCTGTCACATCCGCCGGTTCCAGGCAATCGGAAACGGAAGAGGCAAAACGCTCTCCTTTTGGGAAATGATACCGCATGGTACCATACGCATCCCCCATTGCATCAGGTTCGATCCCACAGGAATGAAAAAAGGGTATCAGACCGTCTCCCTCCTGCTTTTCCTGCCGTGCAAGCAGGTATAACCTATCCTTCGCACGGGTAAACGCCACATAGTCCAAGTTGATCCTATCCAATTCCGACATCTCCTCTTCGGCCTGATAAACATCCGAATAGCGAGTTTTGTCCAATGACTTGTCCAAATCCAGCCACGCGACTTTTAATGAATCGGCACCAGCCTGAACCGGCGGATCCAACCGAATCCAACCCTGTTCTTTCTCCAACCGGTTCTTTTTCCTGGCCATCGGATAAATCACCACCGGGAAAGCCAGCCCTTTGGCTTTGTGGATAGTCATAACCTGCACCGCATTCACCCCTTCCGGATTGGAAAGGGACAAACGTTGCCGCTGTTCCTCCCATTCCTCAAGAAAATCTTCATCGTTTTTCTCCGCATTTTCATGATACGCCCATACAACTTCCCCCAAAGCCATCATGTATGGATCCGAACCCCATAAGCGGAATATGTCGGCCAAAGTGCGGAAACGTTCATATAAATTCAACTGCCGTAATCTTTTCCAATCCGGACAAAAACCCCACCGTTCCAATTGGGTGGAAAAAGCGGATGCATTTTTTGCCAATCCAAGCACATCATCCAACGATTTCCCCTTTTCAAGTTTCTGGAAAAGATATACAAGCAGATGAGCCCTGGCCGCTTCGTTTTTCCTGTTTTCCACGTATTGCATGGCGGCTATCATAAAACGCACTTCCGGAGAAGCAGAAAGCAACAGCGATTCTGAGGAAACCACCGGCACCCCTTTTCTGGTCAAGGCAACAGCCACACTGGAAGCCAACTTGTTGCTACGAGTCAGAACTGCTATCTCATGGTATGCGTACCCGTCACGCAAGACCTCCTCCACCAACCCTGCCGTCTGCATCTGTACAAAGAGTTCGTAATCCTTCGTTTCGGCAGTGACCCGTAATTCCACACCACCTCCCGTTTTTTTCGGAAGCGACTGCTCTAATGAATGATAGGCATCTGATACCAGCGGTGTGGATTTTTCCGTCATCTGATGGAAATAACTGTTATTGAACTGGACAATCTCTTTTTTGGACCGGAAATTATTGTTTAATGGAATGGTTTGAAAACCTGATTGAAGCACCTTTTCCGAGAGATTTACGGCCGGTTCCTTGTCCAAACGGGACAAATGCACAAACTGCCGGACATCACCAGAACGGAAACGGTAAATGGCCTGCTTGGCATCCCCAAAGAGGGAGGTCTGACCACTCCCGCCAGTCTCTTCCATCACCTTGGAAACCCCTTCACTTACCAACGGCAGCAAGTTCCTCCATTGCAACCGTGAGGTGTCTTGAAATTCGTCAATAAAGAAAAAGCCGTACCGTTCGCCCAAACGCTCATAGATAAACGGCACCTCCTCGGCATCCACCACTTTGGCAATCATACGGTTGGTTTCACCAATCAGCAGCTGATGGGAAGAGGCCATAATCTCCTCCGCCACCTTACGGAACTCTCCCAGCAAAGCGGTCGGATAAATGTTTTTCAGGATATGACCATACAGAATGTAATCTGAATAATGCTCCTTCACGAACGATGCCACATCACGATATGCCACCTCAAGCTGTGGCACAATCCGTTCAATGGAGGCGGACAATTCCGCACGGCAGTTTTTGGCGGTCCAGCGCCCCTCATCCACCGCCTGCCGCACATACGAATTCGGTGCCGCCGCCTTTTCCATATCCCCGTCCGCCACACTCATCAGCCATGCACCGAAACCGCTCTTACCATGATAAAAATCCGACTCCACACTGACCGTTTCCGGTATTATGGAAAGCGCCTGCCCTCCTATTTTACGGAGTGTTCCCTCCATTTGCCGAATGCCGGTTTTCAATGTACGGATGAGATTCCGGTAGTTTTCCAACGGAAACCTCGGCATTTCAGATTCATACGAAAGTGCTTCTTCATTAAACAGTTCCTTCGCAACCGCCGCCAAGTCGCGATCGGGCTTCCACCATTGCTGGCCGTCAATCCGATGGTGCATGTATTCCACCACAAAATCCGTCAACATGTCATCATATCCCAATTTGGACAACAGCACATCCACCATCTGCCTGGAAAACAAATCCTCGTCCAATTCCAACCGATGGTTGGCAGGCAGGTGCAGTTCAAAGGCAAAAGCATGAACCAGCTGCTGGTAGAACTTGTCAATTGTCAGAACCGAAAAACGGCTGTAATCGGCAAGAATGTTTTTCAAAATGATTTCCGAACGATGGCCCATCTGCTCCAACGGACAGACCGCAGACAGCTCTTGGATCAGCAAGGCACGTTGTTCGAGCTCCTTAGCATTCAGACGCTCTTCCGGCAGCGAAAGGCAGCGCAGAAAAAAGAGGATACGGCTTTTCATCTCCCCAACGGCCTTGTTGGTGAAGGTGATTGCCAGTATTTTCCGGAAAATGAAACGGTCCTGACCGAAATATTGCAGACATATCCGTATGTATGCGACCGCCAATTGGAAGGTTTTTCCCGATCCGGCGGAAGCCTTGTATACAAAAAACGATTTGTTCCGGTTGTCTTGTGTCGGCATGGTCAGGCGAAAAAATTGGGGCTGTTAGGATAAAAAAACAAGAAACATTCCGATAAATGTTTCTTGATGAATAATTTGTGGAGCATATGAGATTCGAACTCATCACCTCTTGACTGCCAGTCAAACGCTCTAGCCAAATGAGCTAATGCCCCATCATTTTGAACGTGCAAAAGTATAACTTTTTCAGACATGTTTTCCACCTATCCGAAAATTTTTTTCACATCCATCCCGTCGTAGTTCCCGGAACTCATCATTAACAGGTTTTTACCCCTCCATTCATGCCCGCACAGATGGCGGAACAAAGCCTGCGAGTCGCAGAACACCTTCAAATCCGGACGCCCGAAGGCGGCATGGACCTCCTCCTCCGTGATTGGCGGCAGTTTTTTAAGCGCGATGGCATGGGGGTTGAAATAGACTATCGCCTCGTCGGCCACATCCATCGCATGGGCGTACTGCTCCAGGAACGATGCGGTCAGGCTGCTGAAGGTGTGCAGCTCCATGCAGGCGACCAGGAAACGCTCCGGATCCTTCTCCTTAAGCGCGGCAACGGTCGCCTTCAATTTTGAGGGGGAATGGGCGAAATCGCGGTAGAGCGCCTTCTCCGCATCCTGATAAAGGCACTCCAGCCGGTTGGAGGCCCCATGGAAGGTGGCGATGGCGTTGAAGAACTCCACGTCCGTAATCCCGACGGCACTGCAGGCATGGTATGCCGCCATGATGTTCAGCAGGTTGTGCCTGCCGAAAACCTGCAGCGGATACTCCCTGCCATCCCAAATCAGGATGTATTTTCCATTTTCAACCCTGTATTCCGGAAGAGTGTAACCGGCCTTATGGCACACAGTCCGAGGGTCATCCGCCACACTGCGGCAGTTCTCGTCCTCCGCGCAATAGATAAGGGTGCCGTTTTCAGGGACCATGCCGGCGAAAATCCGGAACTGCTCCACATAATTGTCAAATGTCGGGAACACATTCACGTGGTCCCACGCAATGCCGCTGATGATGCCGATATTGGGACGGTAAACATGGAATTTCGGCCTGCGGTCGAGCGCGGAGGTGAGGTATTCGTCCCCCTCTATCACCATGTAGGGCGCCTTTTCCGAAAGGCGGGTCATCACCTCAAAGCCTTGCAGCTGCGCACCGATCATGTAGTCGCAATCGCGTCCGCAGCGGTCCATCACATGCAGTATCATGGAGGTGATGGTGGTTTTTCCGTGGCTGCCCCCCACCACAATGCGCATCTTGTCCCTAGACTGCTCGTAAATGTATTCCGGATAGGAATAGATCTTCAGCCCCAGACGTTTGGCTTCGGCCAGCTCCGGATTGTCCTCACGCGCATGCATCCCCAGAATCACCGCGTCCAGGTCTGGAGTGATGCATCCCGGATCCCACCCCTCGTGATCGGGAAAAATGCCGTATTTTTTCAGACGCGACGCCGCCGGATCGAAAATCTCATCGTCCGAACCGCTCACTTCGTATCCTTTCAGTTTCAGCGAAATGGCCAAATTGTGCATGGCGCTGCCGCCAATGGCGATAAAATGTACCTTCATGTCGTATGCGTTTAAAGTGCAAAATTAGCACAAAAAAAGGTTCGCTACAATATCCGGATGCTGTTTTTTTCAACACGGAAAGTTTCATCCGGAAGCGGCACCCCGACATCTTTTTTCCAGAAAAGAAAAAAGCGATTGAAAAAAACACTACCTTTGCATTTGCGGATGATGGCATGGACACTGCTTTCCATCACATTCATCCCCAATAACTTCATATCATAATATACCATGAGGGAGATCAAAACCGTACTTACCATAGCAGGCAGCGACAGCTGCGGCGGCGCCGGCATCCAGGCCGACATCAAGACAATAAGTTCGCTGGGGCTCTACGCCGCCAGCGCAATAACAGCGGTTACAGCGCAGAACACCATGGGGGTGCGCGGAATCGAGGCGGTGTCGCCAGCCATGCTCTCCGCCCAGATTGAGGCGGTTCTGGAGGACTTTGATGTCAAAGCCATCAAGATAGGCATGATTTACAACAGTGAAAACGTAACGGCCATAAAGAAGAGCCTGCTGAAATGCAACTACCAGGGACCGATAGTGCTGGACCCCGTGCTGGTGGCCACCTCCGGCGACCCGCTCTCAAGCGACAATCTGATTAACGCAATGAAGACGGAGCTGTTCCCGATGGCCACAATTGTCACGCCCAACATCCCCGAGGCGGAGGCGCTGTCAGGCATGGAGGTGAAGAGCATAGATGACATGCGCCACGCTGCAAAAAAAATAATTGCCGATACAGGTGTGAAAAATGTGCTGGTGAAGGGCGGGCACGGCCTCGGCAACGAAATGACCGACATTCTGATTTGTGAAAACGGGCTGGAACGGCTCTATCTGAACCAGAGGATTGAGACCCGCAACACCCATGGCACCGGCTGCACCCTCTCATCGGCAATCGCCTCATACATGACCAGCATAAAGTCGCTTCGCAAAGTGATAAAACACGCCGTCCAATACGTGCATTGGGCTATACTTTGCGCCAAGGATCTGAACACCGGCCACGGCCACGGCAGCCTGAACCATCTGTCCCGCCCGATTAGATTATCATCAACTGAGATTGTACAAACCAATGTTTCAAGCGATTGAAAAAAAGCACGGTCTCCCTGCCGGACTGAGACGCATATTGTACATTTTCTGCGTGCTGGCCATTTTGGGCGACACCATCTACAGTTATGTGCATTCCTCTGTTTTTCTGCTGAAAAAATCTTTTAAAAGGGCGAAAATAGGATTGCCATACCATATTTGGACAGTGTCGGTAATCATTTTTCTATTTCTTTACGACACTCCACGGAGCTACCGCAACGACATGGAGATTGCTGCCATGGAAGAAATAGCCATGTCCGAAAAATTTTCCGCAAGAATAGACTAACATTTTTTAGAAATAAAACAACACACATAGACAATGGAACTATCTTCTGAAGAAATCAAACGCTATAACCGCCAAATCATCCTCCCGAACTTCGGGGAGGAGGCACAAACGAAGCTGAAAGCCGCAAAGGTGCTGGTGGTCGGAATAGGCGGACTGGGCAGCGTGGCCTCGCTCTACCTCACCGCCGCGGGCTTCGGCACCGTCGGCATCATGGACGACGACACCGTTGCCGTCCACAACCTGCAGCGGCAGATCCTCTACCGCGAGGACGAAGTCGGGCTGTCCAAGGCGCAACGCGCGGAGGAGACGCTGCACCGGCTCAACTCCAACGTACAGTTGGCGGTTTACAACCACCGCCTGGCACCCGAAAACGCTGAACAGATTGTTTCCCAATACGATTTGGTTCTGGACTGCACCGACAACTACGCCGCCCGCTACCTCATCAACGACACCTGCATAGAACTTGGCAAGCCCTTCATCTACGGTACTATCGGTGACACCAAAGGGCAGCTGGCGGTGTTCAACTACCTGCCTCCCGCCGCAACCTACCGCACCCTCTACCCCAACCAGGCCGCACTGGAGGCGCAGGGCAACCGCAACAAGGGAGTGATGGGAGTGCTGCCCGCCGTCATCGCCTCTTTGCAGGTGAACGAGGCGGTGAAAATCATCACTGGCGTTGGCACGCCGCTGAAGGACACCCTCTTCACCATCGACCTGCTGACCAACGACACCATGAAGTTCCACCTGCCGGTGAAATAAAATCGGATTGTATTTTTGATTATCTTTGCATTTTAATTATAAACTGAAAAAATGAATCAAGCCTATAACATTTACTGCGACGAAAGTTGTCATCTTGAACATGATGGGATCAAACCGATGGGATTGGGTTGCGTATGGTGTGCGAAAGAAGACCGGCTGGAAATATTCGAGGAATTGAGAGACCTCAAAACAAAACATGGACTAAAACCCCATTGTGAACTAAAATGGAACGCTGTTTCACCAGCAAAAATCGATTATTACATTGAAGTGATAAATTTCTTCTTTGCCAATCCGAAACTCCATTTCAGGGCACTCATCGTCGCAGATAAATCGCAACTGAAACATGATGATTTCGGCCGGTCTCATGACGAATTCTATTATAAGATGTATTTCAACCTGCTGAAAACCATCATTGTCCCCGGCGACTACTACGAGGTTTATATTGGCATCAAAGATACGCAAAGCGAACAGAAAGTCAAAAAACTGAAAGAGGTTATCTCCAACACTCATTATGACTTTGACCAGTCGATGATAAGACGCATACAACAGGTCGATTCAAAAGAGGTGGAACTTGTCCAGCTCACGGACTTGCTTCTCGGAGCGATTGTTTATTTTCAACGCGGTCTTGACGGAAGTCAGGCCAAATTAAACCTCATCAACTTACTTAAGAAAAAATCAGGATATTCACTTACCCGTTCAACACTATACAAGGAGGATAAGTTCAACCTGTTCTTCTGGAGGCCCAAACCATGACAGAGAGAAAAGCATTGACAATGCCGGCTCTTGTATTGCTTGAAGATTTTGGTGGAAATTTCGCACAATATCTTGAAGCAGTCTATGCTATTTTCAAACGCGATTTCGTGGACTCAAAACCGACGTGGGAAGGCAAACGCTTCGCCTTAAAAAAATATCCCATGGAATTTGGTAAAGAACATACTTTCTATCATATTACCCACGAAGGCCATGACGAAGAAGACAGAAAACCCGATTTTCGCAGGATGGAACGTATTGCCTTCCCCCGTTTTATGATAGACAATGCCAATCATCCAACATTGAAAGTATGGTTGAAAAGAATCAACAACAGCGACAGAATTCACATCATGAATGAAGGTGAAAGATTTCTGGTTGTATTGGATATTCGGGAAAAAATCTTTCTTTTATGGACCGCCTTTTATATCGGATACGATCATACCTTACGCAAGAAACTCAAAGAATATGAGGACTATATAAAAAGCAAGGACCGCACTTGACGGCCTCGTAACTCCTTCAACATCATGGTTGCTGAGATGTTGCAAAAGTACAATTTTTTTAAATACAAATAATTATTTTATTAAAAAATAAACTAAAAAAGCCGCAACCATGGTTGCGGCTTTTCGTTGGGACCGTGCGGAAGGTTATCCGATGTTGATGCTGCGGGAGAGTTTCTTCTCCTCCTTCTGCACCCTCGGCAGCGTGACGGTCAGGATGCCGTCCTCCACCTTGGCAGAGATGTTCTCCTTGTCCACATCCTCGGGCAGCTCGTAGTTCTGCTCATAGTTGCTGTAGGAGAATTCACGGCGCAGGTAGCGGTGCTTCTTCTCCGTCTCCTTGTGCTCGAACTTGTTCTCGATGGCAATGGTCAGGTTGCCCTCGTCATTGATGCTCACGCGGCAGAATTCCTTCTTGATGCCGGGAGCGGCCACCTCCATGGTATAGGCTTTTTCATCCTCCCTCACATTGACTGCCGGTGCTGTTGTATTGGCACGAGGCATAATATCATTGTTCAGGAAATCTTCGAACACGGTCGGAAACCAATTGCTCTTAAACATTACTGGTAGCATAATACACCTCCATTTTTAATTGTTTAACATTTACTTTTTACTTTCATGCCGCCTCCGCTTCCGTTTCAGCGACACCCAGCTAAAGGCAAAGTGTATGCCACCGGCTTTTTTCCTGATTTTTCTGCCTTTTTGTCATAAGAAGAGGAAAAATTGTCCATTTCGCATGACAGAATGGCGGATTTGGCATAATTGGATGCAACATAATTTTACGATACAATTACATCATATTTCCACGCAATCCTGCGTTATATGGATATTAACTAAAAGCGTATTCAATTATGAAGAAGACATCAATTTTGGGTATTGCGGTGTGCCTTCTGGCACTGGTGTCCGCCTCGTGTGAAAAGGAAGAGATCAAGCCGGAGCAGAAAGGCGACGGGACGGTGGTGTTGAATTGCGTGAAGCCAGCCTATCTGATGCCTGGCGACACGGTGGCGCTCATCTCACCCTCCTATTTCACACCGATGGAGAACGTTAACAAGACCGCCGACCTGCTGCGGTCGTGGGGTTTGGTGCCCGTCATCGGACCCAATGTGGGGAAGGTGACTGACGGGAAATATGCGGGAACCGCAGAGGAACGTGCCGACGACATCCTCTGGGCGTTCCGCAGTCCTGGAATCAAGGCAGTCATCTGCAACCGCGGCGGATATGGCACCATCCAGCTCATCGGCAAACTCCCTCTTTCCGTGCTGTCGGCATCGCCGAAATGGCTTGTGGGTTTCAGCGACATCAGCACGTTGCACGGTCTGCTCAGCCGCGCCGGAGTGATGAGTGTCCATGGCACCATGAGCTCCTTTTTGGCAAATGGCGGGACCGATGCGACAAGCACCATGATGCGTGACCTGCTTCTGGGTAAGGTTCCGTGCTACCAGCTGCCGGCCCATCCGCAGAACATCACCGGACAGGCAAGCGGCACGCTTGTTGGCGGCAACCTCTGCACCTTCACGCCAAACCTCGGCACGCAGGCCGACGCCACCAAGGGACGTGACCTTATCCTGTTCGTTGAGGAGGTCGGGGAGTCGATGCACAACGTTGACCGACAGATGCGCATCCTGCAGATGAACGGGGTGCTCGACCGCTGCCGCGGCATAGTCCTCGGTGAGTTCAGCGGCTGCGGAACGGAATTCTCCTACGATAATATCGAAGCGATGATCCGCCGGATGGTCGAGCCTTACGGCATACCGCTGCTCTGCGGATTCCCTGCCGGTCACGGCGATGTCAACCTGCCGCTTGTCATGGGTGCTCCCGTCACAATCGATGTCCGTGACGACGGTGCCACGCTCCGGTTCAACATTGACGGAGAGCAGTATTCGGTCAACACCACAGCTGTCAATGCTGCGACGACGACACCCGTTGCAGTACGGATGAAACTGGCAGGAAAATTGGAGAATTAGATATCATATCATTATTGCAAAATGCGAAGTCAAGCCGTCGTACATGTTGTCACTGATACGGATTAATCCAATTTCATCCTGCAAAATAAGGCCATCGTGCAGCACGACCGGAACGCTCATATCACCATTTATCTGTTTGAGATTCAGACGTGGTAACGGCTTATTAAAGATGTTCTTACTGACTGTGTCCAGGACGTATGTGCCCCAGACCTCCCGTTGACCGTCTTTGTACAGGACGAAGGAGTCCCCTGTCAAAGTCAATGTCACATTGTACCCTTCTGACATCGGGGTCCAGCTGCTTTTCCCGGAAAAACCGCCTTCAGTACTGACCCATTGCCATTGACCGGCAAAAGGGTTGCTTTTTGTTGGAACCGCCTTCGCATCGCCATTCTCCTTCTCACAGCCCGCAAGCAGCAAAACGCCTGCAAACAAAACAGTTGCCAGAACCGGCATAATTCTTTGTGTTTTCATGTCAAGTATAAATTTTTTAGTTCAACACTGATATAACGTTTCAGCCATACGGAATATTACAGGCAGAAAAATTTTTTCCGCCACGGACGACAGGGCAAATTATGATTTTGATTAATTTTGCAGAATCATCCATAAACAAAACGACATGAGCTACACCTACCAATACCCCCACCCTGCCATCGCAGCCGACTGCGTGGTTTTCGGCTATGACGGCAAAGAGCTGCAACTGCTGCTCATCGAGCGCAGGAACGACCCCTGCAAGGGAATGTGGGCATTCCCCGGAGGATTCATGGAGATAAACGAGACCGCCGAAGCGGCGGCACGCCGCGAACTGAAGGAGGAGACCGGACTGGAGGTTACCGCGCTGATGCCCTTCGGCAGCTTTTCAACCGTCCGGCGCGACCCGCGCGAAAGGGTTGTCTCCATCGCCTACTACACCGTTGTTGAACCGACGGCGGCAACCGGCGGAGACGACGCACGCATGGCGGCATGGTTCCCCATCGGCGAACTGCCTCCCCTGGCCTTCGATCATGACGAGATGCTGATTAAGGCCTTCCTCCAGATGTGGAAGGACATTTCAACCGAACCGGAACTTTGGACCATGCCCGGATACTCGGAGATGACGGACATGCTGCTGTGGCACTGCGAAAAGGCGCTGTTCTCCCCGTTGCTACGCACCGCGCCAGACCTAATCCAAAGCCTGAAACCGAACGAGATTTTCGTCTTCGGCAGCAACCTGCAGGGCATGCACGGCGGCGGGGCGGCCTATATCGCCGTCAAAAAGTTCGGGGCGGTCATGGGACAGGGAGTCGGGCTGCAGGGACAGAGCTACGCCATCCCCACCATGCAGGGCGGCGTGGAGACAATCGCCCCCTACACGGAGGAATTCATCGGTTTCGCCCGGCAGCATCCGGAGCTGACCTTCCTTGTGACCCGCATCGGCTGCGGCATCGCCGGTTTCCGCGACGAGGAGATCGCCCCGCTGTTCCGCGACGCCGTCCGCGTCCCCAACATCCGCCTGCCGGAGAGTTTCTGGAATCTGCTTGGGGAGGAATAGGGAGGAATGAAAAAAACTGCGGGGTGGTAGGACGGTCAACGGTTCAATTCATCCAATTCCCATTTTGCCACATTGTTTCCAATGTACCGCACGATACGGTCCATTTCATCCTGATTGCGGATAATATGGTCGTAAAACCGCGCCTGCCATGCAAATGGGATGCCAATTTGTCGGGAAAATTTTGTAACACCAATTTTATATCCACGAACAACGGACGCCAAATTACGACGTTGCGGACCAAATTTTTGTGACGATTCCGATTGTTGGGATGATTGTAGAGACGCAAAATTTTGCGTCTCTACAGTTGGGCGTTCCAAATTTGTTGTACCAATAACAATAATCGCATGCACATGATTTGGCATTATCACATACGATGGGACATCAACATGCGGAAAATGATTATGGATATTCCGCATACATTTGTCGGCAACCGTTCCCATTTCCGACAAATGCATTTCCCCGCCCGCAATTTCACCGAAATAATGTTCGCGGTTGCGGGTGCAGACTGTCACAAAATATTCACCGCCATCGTAATTGTGCCATTGGGCACGCGCCGATGGTATGCGGTATCTGTCATGAAATCTGTCTTCGGACATCATTTGTTTCATTTTTATGGCAATAACGCATATGGTTGGTCTTTATTGTACATGAAAAGGCAATAAACCGCCCAAACCGACGTTATATCTAAACCTAAATTCAAAAAATGTTTTTTATGAAAAACATAATTTTAATTCTATGCTTGTGTTCCATTTTCCTGACAAAAGGCAATGGTCAGAATGTAACCATTTTTGACACAACCAATTCCAATATGACCGACCCGGATTTGTGGAGCATTGCCGTGGATTCAAGGGGAAACAAATGGATGGGGACATCAAAAAACGGCCTTTTCATTTTTGACGGAAAAGACTTTACTGCATCCAACCAAGACACCTCCACTATAAGAGGTAAACATGTAGAACCAATTTTCAAGGATTCAAAGGACAATTTATGGGTGGTGTTCTCTGCATATCCTCATACAGATATTGCCCGATATGACGGCACGCAATGGACAGTGTTAAATCCTGATGATATCGGAATAAAAAAAAATGACTTTGAAATCATAGACATTTGCGAAGATAAGAACGGTGTTATCTATTTTACCGGTATTTCCGGTCTTCTATTGATATTCAAAGATGGTTCTTGGTCAACGTTAAAACTTCCGAAAAAGAATATGGTTGCCTTGAATGTAGATGTTAATGATAAAGGGGATATTGCACTTAGTATGGCGGAAACTGACGGGGAACCTGACTATGGATTGCTGGTTTATAAAAATGGCAAATGGGAAAAGTATTCGGAGAAGAAATCACCGCTTGTCATCAATAGTGTACAAGCCGTGAAATACATGGATGACGGTTCACTGATTATAGGTTACGGCGGCGGTTTCGGAGACGGAGGCTTTTCGGTCATGAAAGACGGCAAGTGGAAACATTTCAACAAATCCAATTCCGGAATTTCAGACCACATGGTGCGGGATATTGAATATGATGGAAAATACTATTGGATGGCTACAAACAACGGCCTTGTAAAATTTGACGGAAAGAATGTCACACCAGTTTTTTTCAGGGAAGGCAAATACAAAAATGTGATTATGGACATCGCCATTGAAGATGGAACACTATGGATTGCAACCAATTTCGGTTTAATCCGATACATTCCGTGAAATCCCAAAAAGTTTCCGAATGAAAAAACAAAGATCCGCTGCTGCGAAAATTTTCAGAATCCTTATGGCAATATCGGTTGTTGCCGCGCTGGGGTATGCATGGTTCCATCATGATACAAAAACAAGCAACCCACACAGCTACAAGACTATCGGAGAGATTCCGGTTCCATACGGCTATGAGAGGGTTGACGGCAGCGACGCGGCCTATAGCGCGTTTCTCCGCTCGCTGCCGCTGAAAGGGAAAGGGGCGATGGTGATGCTTCACTCCGGTGACACGGCAAACTACCAGTTCCTGAGCTACGCGGTGGTGGATATGCCCATGCTCTCCAACGCGGAGCAGTGTGCCGACGCCTGCATGAGGCTCCGCGCGGAATACCTCTTCAAACGTGGCAGATACGGTGAAATCCGCTTCAACGATGTCAACGGGAAAACCATGAAATATACGGGCGGCTCCTCCCGAAAGGAATTTGAAAAATATCTCAGGAAGGTCTATGGTGTGGCCAACACCTTCTCGCTCAGCCGCGAACTGCAGCAACGTCCGCTCTCTATAATAGAGCCCGGAGATGTTTTTGTGTATGCGGCTGCGGACAGGCCCGGCAACCAATACGGACATGCCGTGATGGTGGTGGACGTCGCCCGGAACCCGCGCACCGGCAAAAAGATGCTGCTGCTGGCGGAAGGCAACACACCGGCACGCAACATACATGTGATGCGGAATCTAAGGCATCCATTCCGCTCCCCATGGTTCTACCTTGACGAAAATGCCGACAAACTGCGGCTATCTGTGTTCCGCTTCAACCCTGATGAGCTGCGGAGGTGGTAGGTTGCCTGTCTTCAGCCTTATTCCTGTTTTTTGATAATAGAATCGCCAAAAAAGTCACCACCGTATAGAGTGCCGAGGAAATCAACACTTCAAAAAAATCAAGAAATTCATACATACTAAGTATAAAAGGGTTGCTTGTACCCAAAAGCGGAAATGCCGCTAATAATAATCCGAATCCATATCCATCTGAGTCGGTAAGACAGGCATTTATCAAAAATAAGAGATTATATCCCAATAATATGAGCGACGTCAGCAACACCATCCATTTGTTTTCGGCCTGTTTGTATATAAACCAGACCACCAGCCCTATAATCATTTGGGCAAGGAAAGTAATCAAATAAAACATCAGCATTTGAAAAACGGAATCATAAAGTAAAGATGTCCTGTGATGTCCCCATGTGGCTGCATCAATTGCCAGCCCGATAATGTCAAAAACAAGATACGCCAACACAAAGGCCACATAAAAATGCAAGGAAAACGATTTCTTCATACAACAGTGTTTTATGGCAATAACGCATTTGGTTGGTTTTTATTGTAAATGAAAAGGCAATAATCCGCCCGAACCGACGTTATATTTTTAAAATATCAGATTTTGCCATGAACATCACAGTTAACAACCAGACAATGACCGTTCCGGACGGGTGCTGCGTGAAGGATTTGTGCGGCATCATGAATATAAGGGAGAACGACGGGGTGGCCATCGCCGTCGGCATGGATGTGCTGACCCCGGAGGATTATACCACACGCCAGCTGAATGATGGCGACAAGGTGACTATCATACGTGCCACATGCGGAGGATAGGCATAACACCGGAACAGGAGGTTTTCCGCGAGCAGGAGCGCATCACGGCGTGGCTGCGCAGCGGTGAAGTGGAGTTTTTCCACATCCGCAAGCCGCAGTTTACTGAAACGCAGCTGCGTGAATATCTTTCGCTCTTCCCGACAGATGTGCGCGAGCGGCTTACGCTGCACGACCATCACCATCTGGCGGCGGAATTTGGCATTGGCGGCCTGCATCTGAACCGCCGCAACCCCTCCGTTGCGAAAAGCCTGGCGGACAAACGGATTTCCGCCTCCTGCCATTCCATCGGGGAGTTCGCAAAACAACAGGCACACTGCGCCTACTGCTTCCTTTCCCCGATTTTCGACTCGGTGAGCAAGCAGGGCTACACCTCCGCCTTTGCGCCCGACACTCTGAAAAGGGCCTTTGCCGAAGGGCTTCTGAACGGAAAGGCGGTGGCTTTGGGCGGCGTTACACATGAGAAAATCCCTCTCCTGCAAGAGATAGGCTTTTCCGCCTGCGCCTCCATCGGCGACCTGTGGGCGTTGCCGCAAACCATGTTCATTACCCACCACAACACCCGGTACAATTATGTGGATGGCGCGATAGCCGTGCTGGAGGGCGGCCTCCGCTTCGTACAGCTGCGCATGAAGGATGCAACGGATGAGGAGGTGCTGGCTGCCGCCGGGAAACTGCGCCCCGCCTGCGACCGGCACGGTGCTCTGCTCACAGTAGATGACCGCATCCACCTGCTGGAGAGCGGCCTCTTCGACGGAGTTCATGTGGGCAAGAACGACATGCCGGTGGCCGAAGCAAAAAAGATTACCGGCAGCCGTTTCCTTTTGGGTGCCACCTGCAACACCGCAGACGATGCGCTGAAAGCCGTCGCCGACGGAGCCGACTACCTGGGCGTTGGGCCGTTCCGCTTCACCGAGACCAAACAGAAACTGGCTCCGGTGCTGGGTTTGGAAGGCTATGAAAATATCATGGACACGCTTCGGGAGCACAACGCCGACATCCCTCTCTATGCCATCGGCGGCATCACAGCTGACGACCTGCTTCCGCTGAAACAGGCCGGCGTGTATGGCGTGGCGGTTTCGGGCATGCTGCTCAACAGCGGGGAGACGGAAATTGCTTGCCGGAAAATTTTGGAAGTGTTCGCCTGATTCCTAAAAAATCTGCCTCACCGGGAAGGTGAAGTAGGTGTCCGGATAGGGCTCGTCCTTCAGGGTGAAATGCCACCATTCGCTGTCCAGAGCCTTGAAACCATGACGCAGCATGGCGTTGCGCAGCACCATACGGTTTTTGAACTGAACGGCTGTAATTGTGTCATTCTGCCGGTATTCACCAGTTTCAGGATTACCCCCGCAATCTGGATGGCTTTCGCTGCCGAACCAATCGAAGGTGCCGCCCATGTCAAGCTCCTTCTCCGTTTTCATGTCAAAAAGCGTCAAATCCACCGTCGAGCCTCGGGTGTGGCCGCTCTTCTCCATAATATATTCAAGCTCGAACAGGCGGCTCTTGTCCACATTGGGGTAGAAATAGGGCCTCATTGCCGTGTCGGCGAGGTCGGCCGCATATCCGGACCGCTTTGTGCGACAGGACGGAAAAAAGATTCTTTTGCTTCATGCTTTCAACAGTTTTTATGATTCATACAGGCATTATAACGATGGGATGGGGTTATTATTGCCTATATATGTTTTCAAAAACAATAAAGCCCACGATTCCGCGTTTTACAACATTAAAGGCGATAACAAAATACAATTGAAATGGACAGAAAACATTGGATGGACAATCTGCGTTGGGTGACAGTGCTTTTGGTGCTGTTCTACCATGTGATTTACTTTTTCAACAACAAGGGTGTCTTCGGAGGCATTGGAGGTTTCGGTGAGGGGCCGCAGTACCAGGATGTGGTGATGTACATCCTATACCCGTGGTTCATGCCGCTGCTCTTTTTGCTGGCGGGCGTGAGTGCGCGGTATGCGCTGGAGCGTCATCCTGCAGGAGAGTGGTTCAAGTCCCGCACGCGGAAACTGCTTGTGCCGGCCACCATCGGCCTGTTAGTTTTCCATTGGATGGTTGGCTATTTCAATACGGCTGTGGCGGCAAAGGCCGGAACTTTCGACGGCATGCCTGGCGTGGCCAAGTATTTCATGTGGGCGGTCAGCGGCACGGGGCCGCTCTGGTTCATCCAGGACTTGTGGCTTTTTTCGCTGCTTCTGCTGTTGGTGCGGAAACTTGACGGCAACGGACGTTTTTACGAATGGTGCGGCAAAATCGCCGGCGAAAAGGCGGGAATGGTCTGGATATTGCTGCTCGGCCTGCTGTTCTGGCTTGGTGAACAGACCCTTGTCATGCATCCGCGTCCTGAAAGCGCCGACGGGCTGTACAATCTGTACAAACCGCTGTTCTATTTCATACCGTTTTTGATGGGCTACTTCATATTCGCAAGTGACGAAGCGCAGGAGAAACTGGGCAGGGCTTGGATTCCGCTGATGTGCGCCGCCGTGGCTTCCGGCGCAGTGCTGGTCTCCACCACTTTCGGGCAGGACAACACCTCTCCGCAGTATCTTAGCAGCCCGCTCAACTGCCTCTACGGCTGGATGATGTGCCTTGCACTGATGGGCTGGTTCAAGGCCCGCTTCGACCGCACCGGACAGTTTGCAGGATACATGACCCGCTCCAGCTTCGGCCTTTACATCGTGCATTATCTGGTGATTGCCAGCCTCGGCTACATGATGAAAATTTACACCACTCTGCCACCTGTTGTCATATACCTGATTCTGGCCGTGGCCGTCTTCACGCTGTCGCCGCTGCTTTATGAGATTTTGCGGCGGATACCATTCGTGCGCTGGTGCGTGCTGGGTGAGAAGAAGAGGAAAAACCTGTGACGAACCGGTTCATTCGTCACAACTTCCCATATTTCGTCCCTAAAAACGGCATTTTTGTCCCAAAAACGGCAATTTTCGTCCCTATTGCGGAATGACGGTAACACGCTTGCTTTTGTGCCGGCAATCTTTACTATTTTTGCAGCGCAAAACCAAAACAAGTTAACGGAGGTTACCATGATAAGCACTTTCGGGGATTCGATAATGCGGGGCGTGATGTCCGACACCAAAAAGGAGAACGGCAGGCCCAAGTACAAGATTTCGGAGCAGGGCTTTGTCAGCCGCTGCGAGCGGAAGCTGGGTGTCAAAATATTGAATTTCTCCTGTTTCGGCAGCACCACCACACAGGGGATGAAATATATGGAAAGGTACGGCAGCGAAGTGAAGGGGAGTAATGTCGCCGTTTTCGAATATGGCGGCAACGACTGCGACTTTGACTGGGCGGCCGTGGCAGCCGAACCACATAAGCAACACCAGCCCAAAGTTATGCTAAAACGTTTCGTGCAGCAATACAACGCGCTTATTGACAGTGTAAAAAAAATGAATATCCGGCCCGTGATCCTTTCCATGCCGATAATTGACCCCGACCGTTTTTTTGAGACAGTTTCGTTCGGCCTGAACAGGGACAACATCCTGCAATGGCTGGGCGGCAGGACAATACGCATCTCGCATTGGCACGAGATGTACAACCTGGAGCTCTTCAAGATAGCCAGGCAGAGGGATGTCCCCATTGTGGACATCACCTCGCCCTTTCTGGAGCAGGCGGACTATAGCGACTACCTTTGCGCCGACGGCATCCATCCCAACGAGCGCGGCCACGCCCTCATCGCCGAGGTGCTGATGTCGAAGGCTAAGGATTTTCCGGGGTTGTTCTGCTGATCTCACCCCATATCCGCATTTTGGCTGGTACAGTGTAAGTGTCGTTTTTTTATTGTCAACACAATTTTTCTAATGTTTCTTACGTTATGGATATAAACATACAAACGGAAACAGTGCATGAAAAAGATTATGGTATTGACGCTTTTTATGTCCATTGTAGCCACATCCGCCAATGGACAGGGGCGCATTGTGTTCACACCGCAATGGACGGCACAAGCCCAATTTGCAGGCTACTATGTGGCGCAGGAAAAAGGGTTCTATCGCGAGGCGGGCATTGAGGTGGAGATTGTCCACCCCTCTCTCACGCAGTCTGCCATGGACCGCATCCACAAGGGTGAGAGCCATGCGACAACGTTGCAGCTTTGCCAGGCGATGGAGATTATCGATGACGGAGTCCAGATGGTGAACATCCTGCAGACTTCAATGAACAACGCCATGGTGATTGTGTCGCGCCGGGGTGTGGACCCTCTTACACAGAAAGGGGCCCGCGTTGGTATCTGGAGCGCCGGTTTCGGGCAGCTTGCCATCTGCATGAACATCAAGGACAGCCTGAACTATGAGTGGGTGCCATTTGCCTCCAATCTCAACCTTTTCGTTGCCGGAGCCATCGATGCCACGCTGGCGATGAGCTACAACGAATATTACCAGCTGAAACAGACTGGTATGCCAATGGATGAGAAGAACGTGTACCGGTTCTGCGACCATGGCTACAATGTGCAGGAGGACGGGGTGTATATGCAGAGGGATTACTATCTGGCACACAAGAATGAAGCGCGGAAATTCGCTGAAGCGAGCCGTCGCGGATGGGAATGGGCTGCGGCGCATCCCGAGGAGACTCTGGAAATTGTGATGAAATATGTGAACAAGAACCACATTGTAACCAACCGTACGTTACAACGGCTGATGCTTGCCGAAGTGCTCCGTCTGCAGGTTGACCGGGAGTCGGGCAAAAGGGAGTTCCGCCTACGACCCGATATGGTGGAAAACGCCTCCCGCATGATGGTTGAAATGAAAATGTTAAAAAATGAAGTAACCTACGATCAGTTGACAGATGAAAAGATTAGATAAAAAACTAAGCCTATGGGTGGTGTCATTTGCCACCATAATTCTTGTGACATCGTTGGGGTTCATGTTCGGCGTTTCACGCAAGGCCATCCGACAGGAGGCAATCAACCGTGCAACGGACATCCTTGAAAATACTACACTTAGAGTCAATGGAATCCTTGACAAAGTTGTGGTGGCGGCAAATAATACCGACTGGCTTGTTGTCCGACATTTGGACAAACCCGATTCAATGTTTGTCTATTCGCGGAAGATTCTGGAGAACAATCCCAACCTGAACGGCTGTTCGATTGCCTTCGAGCCGAATTACTTCAAGGATAAGGGACGCTATTTCTCGGCCTATTCGTATAACGACAATGGGACCATACTGACCACGCAGGAGGGCAACGATCACTATCAGTACTTCTACCTTGACTGGTACCAACTGTGCAAGTTGTTGGACCGGCCGGTTTGGACGGAGCCGTTCATGGACAACAACCCGGATGACATCTGTTCTCCTGACATGATTGTGTCGTACTGCAAACCTCTGAAGGACAGGGATAGCAATTATGTGGGCACCATTTCAGTGGATCTCTCCCTCAGCTGGCTTTCGCAGATGATATCCGCAGTAAAGCCCTATCCGAACTCCTACAGCATGATGATTGGCCAGGGAGGCACTTTCTTTGTGCATCCGGACTCCACCAAACTGCTATACCAAAGCATCTTCACCGAATCGCTTGAACATGAGGATTCCGCAATGGTGGAGCTGGGGCACGCCATGCAGCGTGGTGACGAGGGCATGCGCCAGATGACCATTGACGGCAAGGCCTGTTATGTCTTTTTCAAACCCCTTGGGGAAACGGGATGGAGCGCTGCCATTGTCTGTCTGGAGAGTGACATCTTCGGGGCCTTCTACCGCATGCGCCGCACTGTCGTGTTCACAGTCCTTGCCGCACTACTGCTGATGATGATGGTCTGCAGCCGCATTATCCGTCGTGAGCTGAAACCGCTCACCCAACTCTCGAAACAGGCGGAGACCATCGCTTCAGGCAATTTCGGGGTGGTGCTGCCGGACGATGGACGGAGGGACGAAATCGGCCAGCTTACGCAGTCGTTCACCAACATGCAGCATTCACTTGTCAGCTATATTGACGAGTTGAAACAGACCACCGCCCAAAAAGCCTCAATAGAGAGCGAGCTGAAGGTGGCGAGAGATATCCAGATGAGCATGTTGCCGCGTGTTTTCCCGGCTTTCCCCAATCGCAGGGATATTGACCTGTTTGCCATGATGACACCTGCCAAAGAGGTGGGTGGTGACCTGTATGACTACTTTGTGCAGGACGAGCGTCTGTACTTGTGCGTAGGCGATGTCAGCGGCAAGGGAATTCCCGCCAGCCTTTTCATGGCCGTGACACGTAACCTGTTCCGTATTGTCGCCCAACAAGGGCACACCGCTGCGGAAATTGCCACACAACTGAACAACATCCTTTCGCATGACAACGATCAGAACATGTTTGTGACGATGTTCATCGGTTGTGCAGACCTCCGCACCGGACATTTCGACTATTGTAACTGCGGCCACAACATACCGCTGCTTGACGGAAAGTTCATGGATGTCAGGAACACCAATTTCCCTTTGGGCGTTATGGAGGGCGTAACATTTATTGGTGAAAGCATCGATGACATTCGCGACCACCAGCTCCTAATATACACCGATGGCCTCAATGAGGCGGAGAACCAGCAACATGAGCTCTTCGGTGATGATCGTCTGCTGGATTTCATCTCCGACAAACAGGATGTCGCTGCTGAGAAACTCATCCCAATGCTGCATGAGGTCATTGAGCGTCATCGCAATGGTGCAATCCCCAACGATGACCTGACGATGCTCTGTCTGAAGGTCATCAAACTATAAAATATTGATAAAAAACTTTTGCATTCCATACAATAATCCGCTTTTTTACGTTATATCTGATTAGCGGATTCTCCGGTATGCGCCGTGAAAATCCACAAACGTAACGACATCAAAAGAACTGACGAACATGGAAGACATATTGAAGATAGCGGACAGAACTTTCCGTTCAAGACTATTTGTGGGGACCGGAAAATTCCCCTCCAACCAAGTGATGAAGGAAGCGATCATCGCCTCCGGCACCGGAATGGTGACCACCGCACTGAAACGGCTGAACACACAGGACAGCGGCAGCGAGAATATCCTCGACTTCATTCCGAAGGAATGCATGCTGCTGCCAAACACCTCCGGGGTGCGCAATGCGGAAGAGGCTGTATTTGCAGCAAAAATGAACCGCGCCGCCCTTGGTACGGACTGGCTGAAGCTGGAAATCCACCCCGACCCGAAATACCTGCTCCCCGACACCCGCGAAACCCTGAAGGCGACGGAAGAGCTGGTGAAACTCGGTTTCAAGGTGATGCCCTACGTGCAGGCCGACCCGGTGGCATGCAAGCAACTGGAGGAGCTGGGTGCCGTGACCGTGATGCCGCTGGCAGCCCCCATCGGGACCAACAAGGGCATCAAAAACGAGGAGATGCTGCGTATCATCATCGAACAGAGCAACGTGCCGGTGGTGATTGACGCGGGCATCGGGGCGCCATCCCACGCCGCATACGCAATGGAGATGGGTGCGGACGCCTGCCTAATAAACACCGCCATCGCCATTGCCGACAACCCTGTGGAGATGGCACGCGCCTTCGCCCTTGCTGTCGAGGCCGGACGCATGGCGCACATGGCAGGGCTGGGTGTCACCGGCGACATTGCGTCGGCCACCTCACCCCTGACCGCCTTTCTGGATGAGTTATAGTAAAGACGTCATATCATGGCGTCTCTTATAAAGGATAACAAGTAAAGACGTCATACCATGGCGTCTCTTATAAAAAAAGATAATGGAAAACTGCGACAACAGAATAAGGAAAATCCACGTGAAGGGGAAACGCTTCCCCATCGAGGTCGGAATGAAACAGGTGCTGCTGACCGACACCGTGATTGAGGGGAAGAGAATCCCCAACGGAACCATCAACCTCTATGATACCGGCGGAGTCTTCACCGACCCGGACTACCGGCACGACGTGCGGAAGGGGATCCCGCGCCTGCGAGAGGCCTGGCACGCCAACGATGACAACTTCGTACAGCTTACCGAATTCACATCAAAATACACCAACGAGCAGCTTACGGACGAAGAGAAGAGGAAGGTGGCCTTCCCGCTGACCTATCTGCCTAAGAAGGCCAAAAAGGGCGTCGCCTTCACACAGATGGCGCTGGCCCGTCAGGGTGTGGTGACCCCGGAGATGGAATACATCGCCATCCGTGAGAACCTCGGCAAGGACGACCCCGACAGCTACATCACGCCTGAATTCGTGCGCGACGAGGTGGCCGCCGGACGCGCCGTCATCCCGTGCAACCCCAACCACCCGGAGGCCGAGCCGATGATTATCGGCAGCAAGTTCTTCGTTAAAATCAACACCAACATCGGCAATTCCGCCCTCGGCTCCTCCATCGAGGAGGAGGTTGAAAAGAGCGTCTACAGCGCACGCCTCGGCGGTGATACGCTGATGGACCTCTCCACCGGCAAGCACATCCACCAGACCCGCGAGTGGATCATCCGCAACTGCCCCGTGCCGATGGGTACTGTGCCGATGTATCAGGCACTCGAAAAGGTGAACGGCAAAGCTGATGAACTAACATGGGAGATTTACCGCGACACCCTTATCGAGCAGTGCGAACAGGGTGTGGACTACTTTACCATCCATGCCGGACTGCTGAAGAACCTGCTTCCTGCCGTGGCCAGGCGGCTGACCGGCTGCGTCTCCCGCGGCGGCAGCATCATGGCCAAGTGGATGCGCGACCATGACGAGGAGAACTTCCTATACACCCACTGGGACGAAATCTGCGATATCCTGGCCTCATACGACGTGGCGGTCAGCATCGGCGACGGCCTGCGTCCGGGCTCCACCCACGACGCCAACGACGAGGCCCAGCTCGGCGAGCTGAAGGTGATGGGCGAACTCTGCCTCCGCGCCTGGGAAAAGAACGTGCAGGTGCTCATCGAAGGCCCCGGCCACGTGCCGATGGACAAGATAAAAGAAAACATGGAACTGCAGAAGGAGTGGTGCCACGACGCGCCGTTCTACACGCTCGGACCCCTCACCATCGACATCGCACCCGCCTACGACCACATCACCTCCGCCATCGGCGCGGCAATGATAGGCTGGTTCGGCACCGCCATGCTCTGCTACGTCACCCCGAAGGAGCACCTTGCTCTGCCTAACAAGGACGACGTGCGCGAGGGCATCATCACCTACAAGATTGCCGCCCACGCCGCCGACCTCGCCAAACACCACCCGATGGCCGCCGAACGCGACAACGCGCTGAGCAAAGCCCGCTTCGAGTTCCGCTGGATAGACCAGTTCAACCTCGCCCTCGACCCTGAAAAGGCCAAGGAGTTCTATGGTGTGGAGAAGATCAGGCACACGCCCTACTGCACGATGTGTGGCCCCAACTTCTGCGCCATGCGCATCTCGCGCGAAGTCTCATCCCAAGGCAGAATCACAGAATAAGGAGGCACAAAATGGAATTCTACGACACCATCAAAGATCTGGTCTGGGACGATGTGACACGCAGCGTTTACGAGAAAACGGATGCCGACGTACGCCGCGCCCTCGCCAAGGAGACCCCGACCATTGAGGATTTCAAGGCGCTGGTTTCACCCGCAGCGGAGCCGTATCTGGAGCAGATGGCACAATTGTCGCGCCACTACACTCAGCAGCGTTTCGGCAAGGTAATCCTGCTCTACATACCGATGTACCTTTCCAACGAGTGCAGCAACCACTGCATCTACTGCGGCTTCAACCACAACAACGATATCGCACGCAAGACACTCACCGACGAGGAGATTCTGGAGGAGATAAAGGTCATCAAATCGATGGGGTACGACAATGTGCTGCTGCTTACCGGGGAGCATCCGCGTGCCGCCGGGGCGGACTACATCGAACATGCCATCAGGCTCTGCCGCGACCATTTTGCCGCCATCAACCTGGAGGTCTACCCCATGAAGGTGGAGGAATACCGCCGGATGGGACAAGCCGGATGCAACAGCGTATACATCTACCAGGAGACCTACAATGAAAGCCGTTACAAAATCTATCACCCGAAAGGGATGAAGAGCCACTACGCATGGCGCCTGGGCACTCCCGAACGAGTGGCGCAGGCCGGAATACACCGCGTGGGGATGGGCGCCCTTATCGGACTGGAGGAGTGGCGCACCGAGATGGTTTTCCTAGCCATGCACCTGCAGTTCATGACCAAAAACTACTGGAAGACAAAATACAGCCTGTCGTTCCCGCGGATGCGTCCCGCCGCAGGCGGATACCAACCCAATTTCCTGATGAGCGAAAAACAGTTTGCACAGACGCTGTGGGCCTTCCGTATTTTTGACCACGATGTGGAGATTTCGATGTCCACGCGGGAGACCTCATCCATGCGCGACCACTTCATCACATTGGGGGTCACCTCGGTGAGCGCGGGCTCACACACCGACCCGGGCGGCTATGCCCACCCCGACCGCGAGCTGGAGCAGTTCCACATCAACGATGACCGTGACCCCAAGACAATCGAGCGGATGATCCGGGCGCAAGGATACGATGTAATCTACAAGGATTGGGACCGCACCCTGCTATAAAAAATGTGCCGGTTGTTGAAAAATCATGCGGTTTTTCACAATACAAAAGGCTGGCTTGACATGGATAAACATTACCATGAAAATATAAAACATTGAAATACAATTAATAGTCTTTAAGATTTTTTTTTATGGAAAATGATGCGGGATATTTGGATTTTGCCTACTTTTGCACCCACGAAAATGTCCGGGTGGTGGAATTGGTAGACACGCCACTTTGAGGGGGTGGTGGCCGGAAGGCCGTGCAAGTTCAAGTCTTGTCCCGGACACTGCACCAAGCAGCTCCGATGGCGGAATTGGTAGACGCGCTACATTCAGGGTGTAGTGGGCGAACGCCCGTGCAAGTTCGACTCTTGTTCGGAGCACCGATTGGCAAAAAGTTTATCTTTTTGCCAATTTTTGGCTGAGTTATTTGACAAATTTTTAATTAACTTAATAAACATTTAATTATCAGTAAAATGATTAACCAGTACGAAACCGTTTTCATTATGACTCCCGTTTTGTCTGAAGAACAGATGAAGGAAACGGTAAACAAATTTGAGAAGTTCATGCTTGACAATGGATGTGAAATTGTCAACAGTGAGAACTGGGGCATGAAGAAGTTGGCCTACCCGATCGCGAAAAAGACCTCCGGCTTTTACCAGCTCTTTGAGTTCAAGGCGGACGGCTCCTTTATCAAGAATCTGGAGATCCAGTACAAACGTGACGAGAAAATCATCCGCTTCATGACCGTCATGCTGGACAAATACGGCATCCAGTACAACGAACGCCGCCGTCAGAACAGAAGCGAAAAGAAAAACAGTGATAACGAATAAAATCGAGAGGTATGGCACAGGCAAATTCAGATATCAAATATTTAACCCCGATTGCGGTGGACATTAAAAAGAAAAAGTTCTGCCGTTTCAAAAAATTAGGAATCAAATACATTGATTATAAAGACGCACAATATCTGACCCGCTTCATCAACGACCAGGGTAAGATTTTGCCGAGACGTCTGACCGGTACTTCCCTGAAGTATCAGAAAAAGGTGGCACAGGCCGTAAAAAGGGCACGGCAGATCGCCTTGCTGCCGTTTGTGGGTGATAACTTAAAAGAAAACATGGGAGGAAACAAATAATGGAAATTATCTTAAAGGAAGACGTCGCCAATTTGGGCTATGCCGACGAAATCGTCAACGTGAAAAACGGTTATGCCCGCAACTATTTGTTCCCAAACAAACTGGCTATCCAGGCCACTGAGAGCAACAAGAAAGTGCTTGCTGAGAATCTCCGTCAGCGCAGCCGCAAACTGGCCAAGATCAAAACCGATGCGGAATCACTGGCCAAACTGTTGGAGAATGTCACCGTCAAGCTGGCTGTCAAGGCAACGGAAGAGGGCACCATTTACGGTTCCATCACCAACGGCATGATTGCCGAGGCACTGCAAAATGACCACAACATCACCATCGACCGTAAGAAAATCGTGGTGAACGAGCAGCATGTCAAGACCGTCGGCAATTACAAGGCGATGGTGAACCTCCACAAGGAGGTGCATGTGGAACTGCCCGTTGAAGTGGTTGCAGAATAACATATCTATTTTGAACATTAGAAAAGAGGATTTGCACAAATCCTCTTTTTTTCTGTCATACCGCCGATATGGAAAAGAAACACAAAGGCCGACCCTTATCCTATCTGCTCACGACCTACCTGCTGGGAATGGGCCTGTTCATGCTGTTCCGCATAACAAACACATTGGCGTTCAGGATTCATTCAGGCCCACAAAATTGGGGGAGCGGGCTCTGGAAGGCATTCGCAATGGGGCTGCGCTTCGACACAGTCATAAGCTGCTATATACTCTCCCTACCGCTGGTCGGTATTTTGGCCGGCCACCTGTGCGGCATGCGACGCGACGGCTACTATCGGGGATGGCATCTCCTTACGGTGCTGCTGTACCTGACAGCCTTCCTGGCCTGTGCCGCCGACATACCCTATTTCAACTATTTCTTCACACGTCTGAACATTTCCGCTTTCAGCTGGATGGATTCACTGCCGTTTGTTGTGAAGATGATTGTGGAGGAGCCTGCGTTCATCCTTTACCTGTTCCTCTTTCTCGCTGTCGGCTTCTGTTATGTGATGCTGATGCGGCGCATACGGCTCCGCTGGCTGACCCAAGTTGAAAAACCGGAACGCCTTCTGCCTGCAATCCTGCTCGGAATACTGATGGCAGGCTGCTGTATGATTGGAATGCGCGGACGGCTCTCGATAAAAAGCCCGATCCGCACCGGCACCGCCTATTTCTCAGACAACGCATTTCTGAACCAGCTGGGGCTGAACCCAATGTTCACCCTGCTAAGCAGTATGCGCGAAGCCAAAAAGAACAAGGAGCTGCACCTCATTGATTCTGAGGCTGCCCGGCAGGTATCTACCGGATGGCTCCCGGAACCGCGACACGACACAACAGGAATAATCCGGCTGTCACCGGACTGCAATGTGGTGGTTGTCATTATGGAATCCATGGCCGCATGCAAGGTGGGGCATTTCCGTCCGGAACGGCACCTCACACCGCATCTGGACAGCCTGATTGCCGGTTCTCTCAACTTTGAGAACGCATACAGCGCAGGCATACACACACACAACGGAATCTATTCGACACTCTTTTCCCAACCGGCCATTCCGGGAAGGCACAGTATGAAATGGACGGTGATTCCGAAAATTGACGGGATGCCCGCATTATTCCACTCGAAAGGCTACCAGACCATATACTTCACCACCCACGACGAACAGTTTGACAACGTGGCCGGTTTCCTGTATGCCAACGGAATCCGGCGCATCATTTCCCAGAAGGACTATCCCGCCAAAGAGGTGAAAAGCACGCTTGGAGTGCCTGACCACGTGATGTTTGACCGCGCTATCGAAGAACTTGACAAGGAGCGCCAACCCTTTTTCGCCTGCCTGATGACCGCAAGCGACCACAACCCATACATCCTGCCGGATGACATCGGATGGGAACCCCGTTCCAAGAACATAAGCGAAAAGATGGTGGAATATGCCGACTGGGCCATCGGACGGTTCATCCGCAAGGCAAAACAGGCTTCATGGTTCGCCAATACGCTGTTTGTCTTTGTTGCCGACCATGGTTCCTCCGACGAGAGCCTTTACGACATGCCGCTCTCCTACCATCATGTGCCGTTGCTCTTCTACTGCCCCGGACAAATCCAACCGGACCGGCGCAGCGACCTCGCACTCCAAACCGACATCGGCCCGACCATAGCCGGCATGATCTTTCATGCAGGAAACGACAACCCTGCCGGAATCGACCTGCAGCGGCAACAGCGGCCCTACGCCTATTTCAGTGCAGACGACAAAATTGGTGTGCTGGATTCCATCTTTTTCTACCGATACCGCATGAGCGACGGCAATGAAAACCTGTACCGCTACCGGAACCATGAGACCGTCAACCTGCTGCCGGAATACAAGACAAAAGCCGATTCCATGCGGAGATACGGATTTTCGATGATACAGCAGGCTTATGACAAACTGAACAGGCGGCCCTGAAACGTATCCCGCTCCACAAGCCTACGTTCAACCACCTGCACCAGTTTTTCGTTCCGGATGGAATCCCACATCTGCACCTGCAGAAAACGGGGCGGCACCTCCCCTGCAAACCGCTCCACCATCACTTCCGGATTCAGCCGCTCCAGAAAATCTATAATGAAATCTATGTATTCATGAAACTCAAATGTATGGAATCGTTGCGGCTCCTGCGAATAGAGCTCCGCCATCGGCGTGTTACGGATTATCTGCAACTGATGGAATTTCACGGTGCTGACAGGCAGTGAGGAGATCAAATCCGCCCATTGCAGCCATTCCTCCGGCGCTTCGTCGGGAAGGCCGAACATCAGATGGATCCCGGCCGGCAGGCCATACTGCCGCGTTTTTTCCAACGCACGCACCGAGGTTGCGAAATCATGTCCGCGGTTAACTATGGCAAGGGTCCGGTCGTTACAGCTCTCCACGCCATACTCAAGCATCACATAACGGGTTTCGGCCAGTTGCGCAAGAAAAGAGAGCAAGGCATCATCAACACAATCAGGACGTGTGCCTATCACCAGCCCCACCACATCAGGCAAAGACAATGCCTCCGCATATAGTTTCTTAAGCTGCTCCAACGGAGCATAAGTGTTGGTATAAGCCTGGAAATATGCCATGTATGAAACAGCCTTGCGATACCGCCATCGATGGAACGCCATTCCCTCCTCCAGCTGCTGCACAATGGATTTGGAAGGGTCGCAATAGGATGGGTTGAAGGCGGAATTGTCACAGTAGGTGCAACCGCCATAACCGATGCGTCCGTCACGGTTGGGACAGGTAAAACCGGCATGTAGGCTCAGTTTCTGCACCCTCGTGCCAAACAGGCTTTTAAGATATGAGGAATAAGCGTGATAGCGACGGCTGTCGCCCCAAGGATAAATCATTCCTTTTCCGTCTCGGGACGGCTTTCAAAGTTGAAATGGAGACTGCCGAGGCTGATGCTCTGCAGGCTGTTGGAAAAGCGGCGGTCCTGTTTCAGGTACTCCACCAGCTGGCTCTGGCTCACACGCACCGAATTGCGCCCTTTCTGATAATCAGTAAAGAGCTTGTCATAATCCAAAGCCAGTTTTTTGGAGCGCAAATCCGCAGAAAGAAGAGCCAGCCCTTTGTCCTCCAATGTAACAACACAAACAGAATCGGATTGGTATATTGATGCTTTTGCGTCCGGCACATTTTTGAGGCTCAACTGGTAGCTGTAATCCACACGGTAGGTTTTTGACATTTTCATCATAAACCAGCATCCTGCGGCTATCAGCAGGCACAACAGGAGGTTCACCCTTGTGCTCCGGCTTCGGATTGGAGGCATGATAACCTATTTCTTTTCAGCGTTGTTTGCAGAAACTGCCCCCTGGGAGATGGCCGATTTTTCGAAGGTGATTTTCACTCCATTCTCAACCTCCACATCGACCGTGGTCTCATGCACTTCAGAAATCTTTCCGTGGATGCCTCCGATAGTGACGATCTTGTCACCCTTTTTCAGGCTTTCACGGAATTTCTGCTGCTCCTTGTTCTGCTTTGATTGCGGACGAATCATGAAGAAATAGAATATGAAAACCAGCAGCAGAATGAAAATCAGCGAAGACATGCCGCTACCCTTTTTCGGTGCAGCCGCCTGTTGCAGCAATATGAATTGTATAAGGCTTAATACTTGCATCTTGATAATATTTTAACAGTTAATAATCAGTTTATGGTTTCTCAACATTGGCGGTAAACCACAGGACAGTTTCAGCCGGATAGGTGTTCGCCTGAACACTCACACGCTTGCGCTGCTGTCCGCTCTTGTCCTTGGAATTGAAAGTGATGGTGATTTTCCCACTTTTTCCCGGCATTACTGGCTCCTTCGTATAGTCCGCAACAGTGCAGCCGCATCCCGGAACCACCGCCGATATAATCAGATTGGATTTTCCGGAATTGATGAAGGAATAGGAATAGCTCACCTTCTCCCCCTCTTTGAGTGTACCGAAATCATGTTCTATTTCATCGAATGAAAAGGCGGGAAGCGGAGCATTTTCATCAACCCCCTCCGGTGTGGCAGGATTGTTAATCAGATCGCTGGTCACCTCCGGCTGCCTGTTTCCGGAGCAGGCGGCAAAAACAAGCGCCGCTGCAACTAACAAAACGCTTAACCGTTTCATATCACGCATTTTTCAAACTTTCCGCACCGCTGACCATTTCAATCAGCTCATTGGTGATGGCTGCCTGACGCAATTTGTTATAGGTCAAATTCAACTGCTTGGTCAGTTCGCTGGCGTTCTCGGTCGCCTTGTGCATGGCGGTCATGCGCGCCCCGTGCTCGGCAGCGATGGACTCGAGCAGCGACTGGTAGAACTTCATCTTGGTCATTGAGGGCACCAATTGCTGGTACAGCATCTCACGGGAGGGCTCGAAAATAAAGTCGTGCTTCATCCCAACAGGCTCGCCAGCATCAGGCGAAAAACAAACGGGAAGATACTGCTCGTGGGTCAGAATCTGAGTGGCGGCGTTCTTGAATTTGTTATATACAATCTCCACCTTGTCAATCTCCTTCCTGACAAACTGCTGCATGAGCCCCTCGGCAATGCCGGCGGCCTCCTGGAAAGTGCAGGCATCAAGAACCGACTCGTGCGATGAGAGCAGCGGGTATTTTTTCCGGCGAAGGTATTCGTTGGCCTTTTTGCCGATACCGATAAACCTGACATTGCCTGCGGCCATCTGACTGCGATAATCGGAAGCCAGCAGCGCCTCAGTACGTTTGAGCACATTGTTGTTAAATCCTCCGCATAACCCCTTGTTTGAGGTAATGACCACAAGCACCACCCTTTCCGGCGCACGCACCTCCTCAAGAGGATTGGCGTCACCATCGGATTGTGTGGACATCAGGTCGGCCAAAATGGCGGAGAGTTCGTTTGCGTACGGACGCAGTTTCAGAATGGTGTTCTGCGCCCTTCTCAACTTGGCCGCAGAAACCATCTTCATCGCACTGGTAATCTTCTGTGTGGACTCCACAGAAGCCATCCGCACACGGATATCTTTCAAATTCGCCATAACTGTATGGTTTTAATTAGGCTTCATACTTTTTGGCCACATCTGCGCAGACCTCCTCCAACACCTTGGTGATGGCGGCATCCACCTTCCCTTCCCTGAGCTGCTGTAACGTGTCCGCATGATATTCGCGCATGTTCAGCAGGAACTCGGATTCGAAATCGGCGATGCTGCGCACCGGCACCTTCTGCAGCAACCCTTTGGTTCCGCAATAGATGATGGCAATCTGATCCTCCACACGATATGGCTTGTACTGCGGCTGTTTCAGAATCTCCACGTTGCGGTCACCCTTGTCCAATGCGGCCTGCGTTGCTGCATCAATGTCGGAACCGAATTTGGTGAAGGCCTGCAGTTCGGTATACTGCGCCTGGTCAAGCTTCAGCGTACCGGCAATCTTCTTCATGGATTTGATCTGGGCGTTACCACCGACACGAGACACCGAAATACCCACATTGATGGCCGGACGGATACCCGCATTGAACAGCGCCGATTCCAGATAAATCTGACCGTCGGTGATGGAGATGACATTGGTCGGAATGTAGGCGGAAACGTCACCGGCCTGGGTTTCGATGACAGGAAGGGCTGTCAGGGAACCGCCACCCTTCACCACAGGCTTCAGGCACTCGGGAAGGTCGTTCATCTGACGTGCAATCTCATCGGATTCGATGATTTTGGCAGCCCTTTCCAACAGACGGCTGTGCAGGTAGAAGATGTCACCCGGATAGGCCTCACGTCCGGAGGGACGGCGCAGCAGCAGGGAGACCTCACGATAGGCGACGGCCTGTTTGGAGAGATCATCGTAAATAATCAGCGCGTGACGCCCTGTGTCGCGGAAGAACTCTCCGATGGCGGCACCGGCATAAGGCGCATAGAACTGCATGGCGGCAGGATCGGAAGCCGTGGCGGCAACCACAGTTGTGTAAGGCATCGCACCGTGGTCTGTCAGAGTCTTGACAATATTAGCAACTGTTGAGCCCTTCTGTCCGACAGCCACATAAATACAGTAAACCGGCTCGCCTTTTTCATAGAACTCCTTCTGGTTGATGATGGTGTCGATGGCGATGGCGGTTTTACCGATCTGACGGTCACCGATAATAAGCTCACGCTGTCCGCGTCCGATAGGAATCATGGCGTCGATGGCCTTGATACCGGTCTGCAGCGGCTGCTTCACAGGCTGCCTGAAAATAACTCCCGGAGCCTTCCGCTCCAACGGCAACTCATACTTTTCACCCTTAATTTCACCTTTACCGTCAATAGGTTCGCCAAGCGTATTGATGACGCGGCCGAAAAGGCCCTCTCCCACGCGGATGGAGGCGATACGGCAAGTGCGGCGGCACAGGTCTCCTTCGTTCAACTCCTTGCCCTCACCTAAAAGCACTATACCCACATTGTCGTCCTCAAGGTTGAGCACTATGCCCTGGATATCTGCCTTGTCGAAATAGATTAACTCACCGGATTGGGCATTGGTCAGTCCGTACACACGGGCAATGCCGTCACCCACTTCAAGGATGACACCGGTTTCTTCCAACTCCTTTTTGTCGCTGAAGTTGGCCAGCTGCTGTCTGATTATTGCGGATACTTCCGAAGGTTTTATTTCTGCCATGTTCTTATTTTTTTTCTGTAATTGTCTAAATTTAAGCCGGAACTAAAAACTGACCTGATAAGTTTTGTCAGTCAGTTCCCGTTTCAGTTTGTTGAGGCTGTTCAGGATGCTTGCGTCCACCATATAGTCATTATACTTGATGACAATGCCTCCGATAAGATCGGGCGACACATGCTCCACCAGTTCAATGTTCGCTTTGGTTTCGCCTGCCACCTTGGATTTGATTTTATCACGCGCGACATCATCCATCGGCTGAGCCGTAAAAACATCAAGGGTGATGATGTTTTTGGAAGCCTTGTAGATTTTGACATATTCGCTACAAATGGTGTCCAGCTGCAACTCACGCCCCTTTCGCAGAATCAGCATCAGGTAGCGGAAGGATGGTTCGCTGACACGGCTTTCAAAGAGATCCCTAAGGATGGCAGCCTTTTTGTCGGAATGGACAATAGGGCTGTTGAAGGTGAAACGCAGTTCGGGATTGTTGTCGAACGTGTCGTCAATCAGCAGGATGTCCTTGCTGATCTCCTCCACCTCGTTCCGCTCCTTGGCGAACTCGAACAGTGCCTTGGCATACCGTGCGGCCAGTTTGGTTCTTTTCATGTCAGTTCAACTTTATTTCGTCCACTAAACGGTTCACATAACTGGTGTGCCTGCCGCTCTCCTTCATCTCCTCAGACAATACTTTGCCGGCAATTTCCAAAGAGAGTTCAGCGATGGTGTTGCGCACCTCAGCGATGGCCTTCATCTGTTCATAATGAATGTTCTCCTTGGCACTGGTCAGGATGCGCTGTGCCTCCTCGTTGGCCTTTTCCTTGGCCTCATCATACATTTTCTGGCTGACCTTGCGAGCCTCAGCCAAAATGGCATCGCGCTCCTCCTTGGCCTCTCTGAGCAGCTGCTCGTTGTTGGCCTGCAACGCCTTCATCTCCTCACGGGTCTTTTCAGCCAGTTCCAGCGCCTCGCTGATTTTGGTCTCCCGTTTGTCGAGAGCCTTGACAATCACCGGCCATCCGAATTTCCCCAGTATGAAAGCCAGTATCAAAAAGGATAATGTCATCCAGAAAATCAATCCGATACCAGGTAATACAAGTTCCATGTCTCTTTATTTTAATTTTATTGTAATACTTCTTGTTTTGTGATAGGGGCATCAACCCTTCCACACGTGGCAACGGATACTGTTCCAAACCGCATGACCCTGAAGGGAACGCAACCAAATGCATCACACCGACAGGGAAACGGCCGGTTCCGCACCGCATACCGCTCCCGCCCGGCTAATCGTCGGGCAGCTGCCCGACGATCTCTCCGGTGACGGAAATTACATGAGGCCTATCAACAGACAAACCACAACGGCAAACAGGGCGACACCCTCGATCAGGGCGGAGGCGATAATCATGTTGGTACGGACATCACCGCCCACTTCGGGCTGGCGGGCCAGAGCCTCCAAAGCGCCTTTACCGATATTACCGATACCGAGACCAGCACCTACCGCAGCAATACCCGCGCCGATACCGGCACCCATTTTACCCAATTCAGTGGCAACTTCCATTAAGATTGATAAGATTGTCATAATGCTTTTTTTTAACGTTATTGATTATTGTTAATTTCGAATATTTCCTTAGAATCATTTCGCCTCCAGTTCGTGATGCGGCTCCGCAACCGCCAGGCCAATGTAGATGGCCGAAAGCAGCGTGAAGACGTATGCCTGGATATATGCGACCAGGCATTCAAGCGCACTCATGAATATGTAGAACAGCACTGAGACCGGCGACACACCCAGACCGATTGCCGGATTGGCATTCCCGAATATGAATATCAGGCAGATGAACCCCAAGCAGATGATATGGCCGGCTGTGATATTGGCGAACAACCGGATCATCAGCACTATCGGCTTGGTGAACACACCCACAATCTCGACCAGCGGCATCAGGGGCAGCGGAATCTTCAGCCACCATGGCACGCCGGGCGTGTTGACGATGTCCACCCAGTAGTGCTTGGTTCCGTTCACATTGGTGATTATAAATGTGCATGCAGCCAGCACCAGCGTCACGGCGATGTTACCGGTAAGGTTCGCGCCGCCGGGGAAGAATGGGATGATGCCCAGCAGGTTGTTGAAGAAGATGAAGAAGAACATCGTCAGCAGGAAGGGCAGGAATTTACGGTATTTCGGACCGATGGCCGGCTTCACCACATCATCCTTCACAAAAACGACAAGCAGCTCGACTATGCGGGCAACTCCCTTGGGAGCCAGCTCGCCACGGTTGCGGTAGTTCTTCGCAGCCGCCAGCACCAGCCAGAGCAGCAACGCGATTGCAATGAACAGTGAGCATACATTTTTAGTTATTGATATGTCCAACAGGGAGGCCTCAGTGTCCACCATCAGCTGCCTTCCGTCCAGCGGAAACACCTTGGCCTCCGCCAAAGCCGCGCTATCCATGGATTCACCAACTTCCTTCACCTTCACAATCCGGCCCTTTTTCCCGCCGTCCAGCGGGCAGATGGCGTAATCCTCATAAGCCTTTTCACCGTGATGGAAATGTGAGGCGCAGAAACAGTGGAATTTGCCGTCATCTATCAACAATACGGGAAGAGGAATGGAAACATGCTTGTCCTTGTAGGTGAGGATGTGCCATTCGTAGGCATCCTCCACATGCTCCAGGATGGTCTCCCCGGCGTTGAAGCCTTCCGCATCGGCCCCCTTTTCTCCGGCCGCCTGCGTTTTTGGCATCAAAAAGAGCAGGAACAGTACAATGCAGCCTTTGATGCCTATATTGAAAAATTTTGATCCAGAATGTTTTAATTGCATAGAACAAAAAAAATTTATACACTTTTAACAATCTGCCAAATTACTCAATTTTTGATTATGAAATCTGTTTTTTGCGGAAAAAATTTTCTTCGCAAAAAAATGGCCACAACAAAACATTACGAACAGAAAAAGGGCCGCCATAATATGACGGCCCTACATTATTACCACAGATGAAACGGCTACAGCAGTTTCTTTTTCAGGGTTTCGATCATGTCGACCGTCATCTTGTCCAGATCGTACTTGGGATTCCAGCCCCACTCGTTGCGGGCACAGCTGTCATCCATCTTGTTCGGCCAGCTGTCGGCGATGGCCTGGCGTATCGGGTCGAACTTGTACTCCATCTCGAAATTGGGATAATATTTCCTGATGGCGTTGTAGATGATTTCAGGATCGAAACTCATGGAAGTCACGTTGAAAGAATTGCGGTGTACCAATTTGCTCGGGTCGGCCTCCATGATGTCCACCATGGCGTCCAGAGCGTCGGGCATGTACATCATGTCCATATAGGTGCCCTTGCTGATGGGGCAGTAGAATTTCTCACCCTTCACAGCCGCATAGTAGATTTCCACGGCATAGTCGGTAGTGCCGCCGCCGGGCAGCGTCAGGTTGCTGATGAGGCCAGGAAAACGGACGCTGCGGGTGTCCACGCCAAAGCGGGTGAAATAATAGTCGCTCAGCAACTCGCCCGTAACCTTGGTAACACCGTAGATGGTGTTAGGCCGCTGGATGGTGTCCTGCGGCGTGTTGTCGTGCGGCGTGGAGGCGCCGAAGGCACCGATTGACGAGGGCGTGAAGACGGCGCAGTTGAAGATGCGGGCCGTCTCCAGGCAGTTCACCAACGAACCGATGCCGACATTCCAGCCCAGCATGGGGTTCTTCTCGGCCGTGGCCGAAAGGATGGCTGCAAGGTTGTAGATGGTGTCGATGTTGTAGCGTTTCACCACATCGACTATCTGCATGATCTGCGTCGAGTCAATCCGCTCGAACGGACCGTTCTCAACAATCTCGCCGGTCAGGGCGCGGAGGTCGCTGGCCACCACGTTTTCGTTACCATAGATGCCGCGAAGCTTTTTCACCAATTCAGTTCCGATCTGTCCGCCGGAACCAACAATCAATATCTTTTTCATGGAATTCAGAATTCAGAAGTTAGAAGTCAGAAGTCAGAATTATTTCAAGATACCCAGTTCCTTACCGATTTTTGTGAAGGCGGCGATGCAGCGGTCGAGATGCTCGCGCTCGTGGGCGGCGCTCACCTGCACACGGATACGGGCCTGTCCCTTCGGCACCACAGGATAATAGAAACCGGTGACAAATATGCCCTCTTCCTGCAGCTTGGCAGCAAACTTCTGGGACAGCGGTGCGTCATACAGCATCACGGCGCAGATGGCGGACTGTGAAGGCTTGCAGTCGAAACCGGCCTCGACCATCTTCTTGATGAAGTATTCGGTGTTGGCATGCAGCTTGTCCTGCAGAGTGTTGGTTTCGGTCATCATGTCGAACATGCGGATACCGGCAGCCACCAGACCAGGAGCCATGGAGTTGGAGAAGAGGTAGGGGCGCGAACGCTGCCGCAGCATGTCGATTATCTCCTTACGGCCGGTGGTGAAGCCGCCCATGGCGCCGCCGAAGGCCTTGCCGAGGGTTCCGGTCAGAATCTCAACCTTGCCGCGCAGGTTGTAGTGCTCGGTGACACCGCGTCCGGTCTTGCCGACCACACCGGCGGAATGGCTCTCGTCAACCATAACCATCGCGTTGTATTTCTGTGCCAGTTCGTAAATCTTGTCAAGCGGGCAGACATTGCCGTCCATTGAAAAGACACCGTCGGTGACAATCAGGCGGAAGCGGCATTTCTGCGCATCCTGCAGCTGCTTCTCCAGATCGGCCATGTCGGCGTTGGCGTAACGGAAACGCTGGGCCTTGCACAAACGCACACCGTCAATGATGGAGGCATGGTTCAACGCGTCGGAGATGATGGCGTCGTCCGGTCCCAGCAGAGGTTCGAACACACCGCCGTTGGCGTCGAANNTCGAAGCAGGCGGCATAGAGGATGGTATCCTCCGTTCCGAAGAAGTCGGCGATTTTCTTTTCCAGAGTTTTATGCAGATCCTGGCATCCGCAGATGAAGCGGACCGAAGCCATGCCGAAGCCACGGGCATCCATCCCCTCCTTGGCAGCCTGAATCAGTTCGGGATTGTCGGCCAGGCCGAGATAGTTGTTTGCACAAAAGTTCAGGCACTTTTTGCCCGCAACCATGATTTCCGCACCCTGGGCGCTTTCAATGATACGTTCACGCTTGTAGAGGCCGTCGGCATCAATCTGAGCCAGCTCTTTTTTCAGATATTCTTGAAATTCAGTATACATAATGCTATAATTTAAAAATTTCCTTTGTCAAACAAAAACTTGCAAAGGTATAACTTTTATGGATATGTAACGTAAAAAAAGCGGATTTTTTCAAAGATTTTTACCGCACCAGCGTCACGCTGCCCTGCAGGATGATGTCGCCGGTGCCTGATTTCGGTGTGGCGGAAACCACCCAGAAGTATACCCCCTCTGAGGCATCCGCGCCTATGGCCGTCTTTCCGTTCCACCAGAAATCATCATGCCCGTAGTCGGGACAACGCCCCTTTTCACCGCCTGTACAATAACGCTGCCACATGACACCGCCCCAACGGTTGTAGATGGTCATTTCAAAACGCTCAAAGTATCCTCCGACCTCAACCGGCACAAAAAAGTCATTGATGCCGTCGCCGTTCGGGGAGAATATGTTCGGGAAACTGAGGAATTCCGTCACTAACAGCTCGTGCATGACCGAATCCATACAGCCATAGCTGTCGCGGATGTGGAGCCACACCTGCTGCAACCCCGACACACCGACGTAGCGGTGCTCCTGGTCTGTCCCCTGCGCGCTCACCGCGCTGTCGCCGTTGCCGAACATCCAGCGCCAATACACTATGCCGCCTCCGCCAGGCTGCGAACGGTCCGTGAACTTTGCCGTCTCTCCGGTCCGGATGCCGCGGTCGGACAAGTCTGTCACCTCGTTCCCCTCCTTGTCGAAGATGCCAAATTCGGCCTGCGGCGAAGGATGAATCGTTATACCAACCGTATCATCATAAATGTGCTTGCAGCCAGCCGCCGAATAGGTGACGGTCAGGGTGCAGGGATATTTCCCGCTGCGGTCATACGGATGGCTTGCGGGATTGCCCTTCACCGCCGCCCCGTCATGGAAGCCCCATTCCAACTCCGTCTCGTCACCGCGCAGCGAATCCGCCCTGAACAGCGTCAGCACCGAGTCGCAGGCCACAGTGTCCTCATGAGTGAACCGGAGGTCGGGAGGCCCCACCACACGCAACTGGACAGCCGCCTCCGCCACACAATGCCGCACACCCATGCGCATCGTGACAGTGTACCAGCCGGGACGGTTATACCGGGTGCTTCCGTCGAAACGCGAACGGTCCACGCCGCCGTTGCCGTAACGCCACACCAAAGAGTCCAGCGTCCCAAGGCCAGGCGGCTGTATTCTCCCTTCAGCCTCCGTCGTAAGGTTCTTGAATGTGCAGGGAGCATTGATACAAACCAGCGAGTCGCTCTCGAACGCGGGATCCAGGTTGACAACATATATGGTGTCCTCACCAAGGAACTTCTGCACGCAACGTATCAGCGTGCTGTCCGCGTCACGGGTCCATGATATCATCTCCATCGAAGGGACATACTTTCCGGGAGTGGTGTAAGTGTAGGTGAAAATCTGGCCGGGATAGGCAACCTGCACGTAGCGGTCGGTGCCGTCTCCGAATATCAGGTGCACCGTGTCTGCCGGAAAGAGCAGTGTCACCGCAAAGCCCACACGCAAAGGCATGCAACCCTCCGTGTTGTCTATGGTGAAGAAGCCGTCCGCGCCCTCTATGCGCACATACTCCGGCTTGGTCACCGTATCGGTGCAGCCCGAGGCGTCCGTCACCACCAACGAAACGTCGTAGCGGCCCGGATGCGAGTAGATGAAGGTCGGAGTGCGGCCCACCGACCACACAGTGTCGTCACGGTCCTCGAAAAACCACTCCCACTTCACCACACGCCCGCCGGAATAGCCAGGGTCAGGCGTGCTGTCGCGGAAGTCAACCTGAAGCTCAGGACATGGGGCGAGAGGGTTGGTTGACAAAAAGTCAGCCTTGGGCTTGTAAACAAAAATGGAATCGGTGAAGCTGCTGGTGCAGCCCGAAACAGAATCGTAGACATATAGCGTTATCTTCACATATCCCGCCGAGTCCACGTCAAACGAGGGCGAAACCTGCGTACGGCCGGTCACCTCCTTAGGGGTCCTGTACAAATTCTTGCCGTTATTGAACACCCAGCGGTACACCAGCGAGGTGCTGCCAACGCTTGTGATTCTGGACTGCAGGCGGATGGCCGACTTGTTGCACACCTCATAGCGGTTGCCCGACGGTGTCCAGGTGGCGTTCACCCCCTGGATGAAGATCTGCTTCTTGAAGACCTTGGAGCTGTCGCAGTCCTTCTCGTTGGTCACAAACAGGCGCACATCGTAGTCCCCGCCCTTCTGGAAAACATATTTGGCGTTCTGATTGCTGTCGCTGCGTCCGGCCACATTCCACAGATAGCGTTTTATCTTATAGTGGTCATAAGGCTCCTCCGTTTCCGCATCACCATAGAAGGTTACGGTGTCACCGACACAGGCCTCACTGACGTTCTGGACTATCGGTGCACTCTTTGGAAAGACATCCACCTCCACCGTATCACGGTAAATGCAGTGATTATGTAGAGTTTTGAAAACATATATGGTGTCACCATCCTCTATTTTGGGGACATTGAACGCCGTCACACCCTCCATCATGAACTTGAAGCGGCCCGGCTCCCAAAACCTGGAGCCGGCCGGCAGCCTTACGGTGCCGTAGCCATTTGGAGAGGTGCTGTCATTATAGGTATAGTGCGGCTTGGTCGCACTACCTGTAATGGTAATGACGGAATCTCCTCCACTCATGCTCTTTACACGATAATAGGCTATCCATTCGTTCAATGCCGACCCGCTTATTGTGGAGTCCCTGAAGGTGATGCTGTCGCCGGTGCAGATATCCGTATCGCTGAGATAGAGCCATGGCTTCACCTCAATGATTTTGACATCAGCCCAGGCGGTGTCATAGCAGAGCTTGCAGAGGTTGAAAGCTCCCTTGATGCCGGTACTGTCGTCATTGATGGCCACCAGATGCACATGCGCGACACCCTTGCCGTTGTGCATGTAGGAGCCGGGCTTGAACTGGTACCACACCGAATCCCGGTGGGATGTGTCCCCGATCCAGTAATGCCCCGCACTGTCCGTGGAGTCGTTCCCGAAATACCAGATATGGGATGTGGCGGCTTTAGTTCCCGTAAAAAAATGGACATACGGATATTTGCAGATTGGTGCATCCTCCCTTATTTCCGGAAAATTTGATGATCGAACTCCATATATCTGCAATCCCGCCGCCTGTGCAATCGGCGGACACATATAGGCGATGGAATCCTTTTGCATATATTTTCCGGGACATCCGTTGTAAAAGGCCACCACGCCGAGATGCACAATGCCGGTGTCATGCGCACCGCCCAGAAAGGTGTGCATGCCCCTGCCTATACATGCGCCTGTAGCCGCAATGCTGTCCGGAGACAGCTTCATGAGCTCCGCAAGAGCGGAATCGGTGAGACTGGTGCCGAACCAGAACGCATCGTCCGCAGGACCGGCATCTTTATAAGGGACCGAATCCTTCAGCACCGGATCGTAATACAGGGAGTCATACACATTCAGATTCATGACAAAATGGGATGCACACTTGATGCCTATGCTGTCATACTCCCAGTAGACCCTTGGCGGATTACCGCAGACAATCTTCTCATACAGTGTGTCCGTGCAGCCCTGGCTGTTGGTAAGCACCACATAGGTATAATATATGCCCGCCTTCTGATATACGTAATCGGAACGCGGCTCCGTGGTGACGGTGGTGTCGCCGTTGCCCCAGTGCCACTCATACCGCACAATGTCCGCCTCCGGAGAATCCCATGTATAGCTATTATCCGGATCAAACTGGTCTTCATAAGGTTTGACTGACATATACGACGGGAAAGGCACGCAGCCGAGTGTTTTCTTTTCCGTGATAAACACCTCCCGCAAAGGCTTGATGCGTATCTTGCGCCGCACCTTCGGCATTTCGCAGCCCTCCGGCGTTGTGAAATATCCCTCCACGTAAAAAATGCCATAGCTTCCGAACACATGGGAGACGGAATCCCCAACCACATTGGCCGAACCGTCATTGAAATTCCAGGCGGTAATACCTCTCTTCAGCGGCGCGGCAGAGTCAAATATCGTCTTGTTCACAAACGAGATGGGGCCGAAAGGGTCGCAATAGTCCTCATCATGGATGACCACATTCGGGACAAACTTTTCAATGTCCACAACCTTTATAAACTTCACATACCGCGCAGTGTCAGTGCAGCCATATTTGTTCTGGTAAATCACCTGAAGGTTGTACTCGCCCGGCTCCGTAATTGACGGTTTGAACTCATAGCCCATCTTGTCGTAGATGTGGCCGGCGCCATCGTCCAGCCGCCAGCGGTAATAGTTAGCGCCGTAGCCTGTAAGCGTGAGCTGCCCCGGCAGCGAGCAGAGCACCGAGTCCGATTTGGTGAAATAGGGCTGGAACAATTCTATGCTGACCAGATTACGCAGCTTCAACGTGTCATTGCAGCCGTTGGCTGCCTTGGCAACCAGGGTGATGTCATATCCTCCGTAGGGAAACCTGTGCTGAGGCTGGAAATCCGTGGAGCCGCTGCCGTCGTCAAAATCCCACTCATAGGCAACCGCCCCCTGGGACTGGTTCACAAAATGGACATCGCGGTATTCCCCCATCTGTTTCACACATTGGATGGAATCGGCGGCATAAAACATCGCCTTAGGCTTCGGCTTCACATACACCGGATGGCTCACCGAATCGGTCCCCGTGCAGCCCAGCGTGTCAGTAACCCGAAGCACCGGACGGTACCAACCAGACATTGCATAACTATGCTGCGGATTCCGCGATGTGTCGGCATAACCGTCACGAAAATCCCACGACGTGCGGCTGATGCC
>DBYD01000056.1:9287-9442 GCA_002309855.1 Bacteroidales bacterium UBA1195 | reverse complement strand
GGGTTCACCTTCAATGTCAGCTGGTACACGCTGTCGCAACCGGACTCGGTCTTAAGGCTGTCATAGTAGACACCATCAGCCTGGAGCAGACGGCCATGCCACGCATGAGCACCGCCATTGCATATCTCCTGCTTCTCAGCGAAGAAATAGACCGG
>DBYD01000056.1:9132-9281 GCA_002309855.1 Bacteroidales bacterium UBA1195 | reverse complement strand
TCACCTTCAGGGTCAGCTGGTAAACGCTGTCGCAGCCGGACTCGGTCTTCAGGCTGTCATAATAGACACCCTCCGCCTGAAGTTTGCGGCCATGCCACGCATAGGCACCGCCCTTGCATATCTCCTGCTTCTCCGCGAAGAAATAGACC
>DBYD01000056.1:0-9127 GCA_002309855.1 Bacteroidales bacterium UBA1195 | reverse complement strand
AGGGTCAGCTGGTACACGCTGTCACAGCCATAGACATTCTTTAAACTGTCCGTATAGACACCCGCCGTCTGGAGGTTCCGGCCACGCCATACATACACCGCGCCCTTACAGATATCCACGGTATCGGATTGCAGGAACACGGGGTAAGTTATCAGATAAAGCTGTACTATACTGTCACAGCCATATTGGCTTTTCAACGTGTCAAAATAAAGTCCCTGTTGGGTCAGTTCACGTCCATGCCACACATAGGCACTACCAGGGCATATTTCTGCATACAATTGCTCCTTTTGGATACTATGCACGTGCAGACAAAGGCTGAACACGCTGTCACAGCCGGACACACTCTTCAGACTATCCACATACACTCCCTCCTTTTTCAGTTTCCTGCCATGCCACATGTAGGAGGAACCGGCACAAATATCCACGGTATCCGCATAATGGTATGTAGGATGCACCTTCAATGCCAACTGGTAAACACTGTCACATCCGGCCACCGTTTTCAGGCTGTCAAAATATATGCCATCTGTCTGGAGATTCCGACCGTGCCATGCATAGGTACCGCCCTTGCATATCTCCTGCTTCTCGGAGAAGAAATAAACCGGGTTCACCTTCAATGTCAGCTGGTAAACACTGTCGCAACCGGCCTTGGTATTCAGGCTGTCATAGTAGACTCCCTCCGTCTGGAGATTCCGACCGTGCCACACATAAGGCAGCACATCCGCGCAGATTTTCACAGTATCAGCATCCAAAAAAGTGGAATTCACCTTCAGGGTCAGCTGGTAAACGCTGTCGCAACCAGCTTTGGTCTTCAAACTGTCAAAGTAAACACCTTCCGTCTGGAGATTCCGGCCGTGCCACACATAAACGCCGCCCTTGCAGATTTCCTGCTTCTCGGGAAAGAGATAAACCGGATTAACTTTAAGAGTCAGCCGATACACGCTGTCGCAACCGGCCTGGGTCTTCAGGCTGTCATTATAGACACCGCTGCTCTTCAATTCCCTGCCATGCCACACATAAGGCAGCAAATCCGAGCAAATTTCCACGGTATCCTCCTGCAGATAGCTGGAGTGTAACCGCAGACACAAATGGTAGACTTCCGGACAGTTGTCCATGGTTTGCAGACTGTCGTAATAATCTCCGGTACTGACCAGCATCCGTCCGCGCCACGCATAATAACTGCCACAAACATCAACAGTATCATAATTTTTATAGGAAGGATTCACAATCAAATGCAGCCGGAAAATGCTGTCACAGCCGAAGGTGCTCTGCATCCACTCCTCATAATCATCCGCCTTTTTCCAGCGATGGCCGCGCCAGTAATAGCTCTCATGGCTGCAAATGGTGGCGGTATCAAAAAACTCATACGTGGGATGAACCTGCAGCAACAACCTGTAGACACTGTCACAACCATACTCCGTCTTCAGGCTGTCGGCATACCAACCCGGCAGACCGTAGGAATGGTTACGCCATACACCCTGATCCTGGCCACAAATCACGATGGTGTCGATGTGCAAAAAGGCTGGATGCACCTCCAGACAAAGCGTGCACACACTGTCGCAACCCCAGGCGTTTTGCAGCGTATCCGTATACAAACCGGTTTCCACCAGCTCCTTGCCATGCCAACGGTATGCGTCACCCCCGCAAATGGCGATGGTATCAGTCCGCATGCTGGCAGGATGCATGTGCAACACCAGCCGGAACACACTGTCACAGCCCAAAACGGCCTTCAAACTGTCGGTATAGACACCATCCTTGGACAACAGACGGCCATGCCACGCATACTGCTGACCTTCACAACCCTCCAAAGTATCCACTTTCAGGTATTCCGGATTTATCTGAAGTGTAAGTTTATATATACTGTCACAACCATATACGCTCTTCAAACTGTCAGTATACACACCTGCCTTGGACAACTGGCGTCCACGCCATACATAATAATTATTGTCACAGATGGGGACGATCTCCTCAAACAGGTAAGAGGGCCTGACATGCAGTACCAACCGGTGAATGCTGTCACATCCACGAACTGTTTTGAGACTGTCGTCAAACACACCGGAGGCTGTCAGCTGACGATCACGCCACCAATAGCTGCCTCCTTCACAAATCTCAAAGGTGTCGGTACGCAGGACTGTGGCATTCACCTTCAGGTTCAGCCGGAAGACACTGTCGCAACCGTTGGCAGTTTTCAAACTGTCCCAGTAGACATAGCTGCCAGCCGGCTTCTGGCCGATGGCTACTGCATGTCCCTTCCACAAATAGCTTTCATTGTCACAGATTTCAACATTTTCGGTATAGAAACGGTTTGGATGCACCGACAATATCAGTTTGTATACACTGTCACAACCTGTCAGGGTTTTCAAACTGTCCCAAATAACATGGTTGCCAACCGGCTTGTGACCGATGGTCACCGAATGCCCTTTCCAACTATAGGTTTGTTGTTCGCAGATATCCACCTGTTCCGTGAAGCTGTAGCTCGGATACACCGTCAGATCGAGCCGGAATACACTGTCGCAACCGTTGGTCGTTTTCAAACTGTCCCAATAGACGTAGCTGCCGGCCTGCTTCTGGCCGATACCGACCGAATGCCCTTGCCAGACATACAGTTCATTGTCACAAACGGCAGCCTTCTGCGCCGAATAATAGCTGGGCAAAACCTTCAATGTAAGCTTGAAGACACTGTCACATCCGTATTTGGAATGCAGGCTGTCCCAAAAGACATAGCTGCCGGCCGGCTTTACGCCGATAGGCACCGAATGACCCGCCCAGACATACTGCTCATTGTCACAAACAGAGGCAACGTTTTCCTTCAAATAATTCGGCATCACATACAACGTCAGTTTGTATACGCTGTCACCTCCGGCAGTGGTCTTCAGGCTGTCCCAATAAACATGGGTGCCGGCAGCCGGCATCCCGATGGAAACTGCATGGCCGGTCCATACATAGCCTTGTTTCGCACAGATGGTGTCTTTCTGCTCGGCAAAAAAGTTTTTGGTGTATTCCAAAACCAAACGGTACACGCTGTCACAACCGAAACGGTCCTTCAGGCTGTCCGTATAGACCCCTGAGTTGTGCAGATTCCTTCCGCGCCAAACATAATCTTCCGTCGTGCTCACCCGCACGGTGTCACTCTGCAGGAAGCCACCCTTGACCGACAGTGTCAGTTGGAATACGCTGTCGCACCCGTGAACTGTCTTCAACGTGTCATAATAAATCCCCGGCAGTTGGAGATTCATCCCATGCCAGACATAACAATCTGTTCCGCATATCGTCTTTTCCTCTTTGGCAAGATAGGTCGGATATTCGTACAAGCGGAGGCTGAAACCGCTGTCGCAATAGTTCACCGCATCAAAGTGCACCTCGCGATAACCCGCGCCATTGATTGTCTGCCCCTGCCATTTGACAGGTATGTTCTTGCAATGCCAGATTGTGTCCCGATGCATAAAGCGCGGAAGCATCTTTACCGTCAGCTTATACCTGTCAAAACAGCCGTTTTTGTTCATCACACTGTCCCGGTACACCCCCGCCTTGGTATAACTTTTGCCACGCCAATACACATAACCGTCTGAGCAGATGATTTCAGTGGTGGAATCGTTGACCGCCGGCGTCAGGGTCAGCTTGAGCTGGTAGACACTGTCTGTACCGTTGTTATTGTGTACAACGTCGCTATAGGTGCCGGCAGCCATATATCTCTTTCCGCGCCACTGGTACACCTCTCCCGCACATATATTGACGGAATCCATGTGGCTGAATGAGGCTTTCACGACAAAAGAGACGGAATCTTTGGTCCAGAGCTTCCTTTTGTCTCCCACATAACTGAAACCGTCCTTGAATCGGGAGCAAGCCATAGTTCCGATGTAAGTCACCTTCGCCCCTTTTTGGGAATAGGTCTCTATCACCACACTGTAGGTGCCCGGCACCGTGAAATGCATAAACAGCATCGGTACCCGCCCCCGTTTGCATTTTATGGACGGTTTTCCCCACAACATCTTTCCGGATGATGCATCAATCACGCAGATGGTGAAACTGTGCGCCACCAAGCCCATGAAAGGGATATCTCTGGGAAAATCAAATGTTCCGGTATGGAAAGTATCGGAAACATATTCCTGTCCTGCCTGCCTCAACTTCAGATAGGCCCACCCATATTTGGACATGGTGTCAATCAGCACACCATTGTAATACACCTTGTAGTCAATGGAAATGAGCGAATCGCCGTTTCCGTTCGAATAAAGGCTGTCCGCAATAAAAGCTGTATCCTGCAAATTATGCTGCGGAACCATATGAATGAAATGAACCGGCGCAGTCGTAGAGTTCTGCGCTTTCAACACCGTCACTGCCAACATCATGATTGACAGCATAAAAAAGAACAATTTTTTCATATTTGAAATTTTTGGTTACAAGAATGCAAAAGTAGCATTTTATTCAATACGAAACGCCACACAGGAAGATTTTACGTTCCAAAACTGTTTTTCCGCCCGGCTGACAAAGCAGGAAAACATCACCAATAATCATGAAAGAGCTCACCGGCTCCTCCTATTCCAGCATCTTGTAAAGCAGCTCCACAGGATGCAGGGCGTCCACGCCGGTGCCGTCCTTGATCTGCTGCCGGCAGGAGGTTCCTGGTGCCAGAACCACAGCCGGTTTGGCACCGGCCGCACCCACAGTCTTACGCACCGCCGGAAAGAGCACCATCTCCCCTATTGCCAGCGAGGTGCGGTAATGCTCCTTTTCGTAGCCGAATGAGCCGGCCATGCCGCAGCATCCGCTCGGAATAACATGCACCTCCGCCCCCTTCAGCAGCCGCAGCGCGGCGACAGTCTTCTCCACACCGACCAGCGCCTTCTGGTGGCAGTGGCCGTGCAGCCAAATCTCCACCTCATCCGCTTTGAAATCCTCGGAGGAGATTCTTCCCGCCTCCATTTCCCGCACCAGGAACTCGTCAAACAGCAGGCAGTTCCTTGCAAGCTGCTGCGCAGGACGGCGCATTTCGGGAGGAAGCAGGTCGGGATATTCATCGCGGAACGAGAGGATGCAGGAGGGCTCGATGCCCACCAGCGGGGTTTCATCCGTCACCTTCTCCTTCAACAGGTTAAAATTCTTCATGGCAAACTTTTTCGCCAAGCGGAGGCAGCCTTTTGAGATGGCGGCGCGACCGCTCTCAACATGGCGCGGCACTTCCACCTCATAGCCCAATCCGAGCAGCAGGCGTGCAAAGGTGAGCCCCAGCTCCGCCTCCTGAAAGTTGGTGAACTCGTCCGCGAAGAGCCACACCTTGCCTTTCGGATGCTCCGAAGAGACTTTCCGGCACTCGCGGCGCACCAGCGTCCGCATGGTCTTCCGGCTGAGAGTGGGAATCTGCCGCTCCGTCGAAAAGCGGATAATCTTCTTTATCAGAAATGAGGAGAGTGACCAGGAGGCAAAAAAGTTGTACAGCGGCCAGACAATATGGCCAAGCCTTTCGACCATCGCCATCCGCGCCACCGCAAAGGAGCGCAGCGGCGTCCCCTTACTGTCATATATCTGCTGCAGCACCTCCGCCCGTATCCGCGTCATGTCCACATTGGAGGGACATTCGCTGCGGCAGGCCTTGCATGCTAAGCAGGAATCCAGCACCTCCTTCACCTCAGGCGCTTCAAAACCTTCGCCATTGGTGAGGCATTCGCGCAGCACGTTGGCGCGGGCGCGGGTCGCCTTCAGCTCGTCGCCGGAAACCTTGAAGGCCGGGCAGAGTGTGCCGCCCATCCTTACCCCTTTGCGGCAGTCGCCGGCACCGTTGCACTGCTCGATGGAGCACATCAGGGCATGCTGCTGCGAGCGCACGCCGGATGCGCCCTCCACCATGCACTCGTCAAAGGCGGCACGCCAGTTAAAATAGGTATTATGTTTTTTCTGTTTGTTTTCAATCGCATAAGTCTGCCCCACCGCATAGCGCATCCATTCGTCCATGGGCGGCGTGCCGGTGATTTTTCCGGGATTGAACAGCCCCTCCGGATCCCAGCATTGCTTGACCTCGCACATCATGCGGTAGCATTCCTCCCCATACATCAGGGGAATAAACTCCCCGCGCAGACGGCCGTCGCCATGTTCGCCGCTGAGGCTTCCGCGGTGTTTACGAACCAGCAGCGCGGTCTCCTCCGCCACCTCGCGGAACTTCGCCCGCCCCTCCGCTGTTTTCAGGTTCAGGATGGGACGCAGGTGCAGCTCGCCGGTGCCGATGTGGCCATAATAGACACAGTCAAGCCCGATCCGCGACATCATCGCCATGAAGTCGGCCATATATGCGGGCAGCCGCTCAGGAGCAACCGCCGTATCCTCAATCACCCCCACCGGCTTTGCGTCGCCCTTCATGCCGCTGAGCACTCCCAGTCCAGCCTTGCGCAACGCCCATACCTTGGCGACATCCTCCCCAAAGACTCTGGTGCAGACCGATGCCAGGCCGCTCTCCGCCAGATCCCTTTCAAGGGCGTCGGCAGCAGCCTCCGCCTCCGGCCCGTTGAACTCCGCAATCAGCAGCGCGGCGGGGTCGCCTTCAACGAAGAAGCGGTTTTTCTCCGCCGCAGCATTGCCTTTGCCCAGCTCCAATATCTTCCCATCCATCAGTTCTATGGCCACCGGATTGTGTTTCAAGGCTATCAGATTGGCATTGAAACTATCCTCCAACGAATGGTAGTGGGCGCACAGCACCATCTGTTCCTTTGGAGGGAGCGGGTCAAGCGAAACCTTGATTTCTGTAATAAAACAGAGCGTACCCTCAGAACCGCAGATAAGTTTGCAAAGGTCAATGTCATCCTCAATCGCCTCATCAATGGCATATCCGCAACTGCGACGGCGCAGGGTCCTGTCGGGGAAGCAATCTTCAATCAGTTTCCTTTTTGATGAATCGTCCCTCCATGCTTCAAGCTGGGCGTAAATCCGATTCTCAAGTTCACCGTCACCACGCAGGGCTGTGTCAAAGAAGGAGCCGTCCGACAGATATCCCTTGAGCTGCAGCAGATGGTGGCGCGTGGAACCATAAACCAACGAATGGGTTCCGCAAGAGTTGTTGCCCACCATGCCGCCTATGCAGCAGCGGTTGCTGGTTGAGGTCTCCGGACTGAAAAAGAGCCCGTATGGCTGCAATGCGAGGTTCAGTTCGTCGCGCACCACGCCCGGCTGGACCCATGCCCAGCGTTCCTCCGCATTCACCTCCAATATTTTGGTGAAATGGCGGCTGATGTCCACAACCAGGCCCTCCCCCACCACCTGACCGGCGATGGAGGTGCCTCCGGCACGGGGAATCAGGCCGATACCCTTTTCACGCGCATAGCGGATAAGCTCACGGATGTCCCCTTCATTTTCCGGATAGGCGACGCCATAGGGCATTTCCCTATAGACGCTGGCATCCGTGGCATAGGCTATCCGGTGCAACCGGTCCGTATGGATCACCATTCAATGGCGAATCGGAGGGAGACGTTCGACATGTTCGCGTCCTTGCGGTAATACCCGTTCTCATCATACACATAGATGACATCCTTAAGCGTTGTAAGGTAGGATGCGCCGATCATGACGGAGAATGCGAACTTGCGGGGTGTGCCGAAGCGCAGGCCGAAGGCTGCATCGGCATACTGGCCGCTCCCCTCACCTATGTAATAGCCGAGGCGCAGCTGCCCGAAGGGCAGGATTTTCTTTTCCGTGAAATTGTAGCGGAACGCAGTGTAGATGGGCGCCACAAAGGCGTTTTTGTTCCAGAGCAGCGACAGGCCCGCGCCAACGTAGACATTCTCGTTGAACTGGCAGCCGTGAGTGGTGGCCAGGGCGAAGGTGCTCATGCCGTCCTGGAAGGCGAAGGCGTTGGACTGCTCCAAAAAGCCGACGTATCCCCTTTTGACGGAATAGTCATCCTGTGCGGAAATGGTCCCACAGAGAACAAGACTGCTGACGAACAGCGAAACTAATAATAGCGGTTTTCTCTTCATAATGTGTTTTTTTTTTGTTTTCCATACAATGTTAACCGCTACACAAACGCCGTCTCCCGCGTTTTATTGCATGAAGAGGAAAGATTTTTTTTAATTGCTGACAAGAATTATGGAACCATTATATACCGGACGGTATCGGGATGTAGAGACGCAATAATTGCGTCTCTACGGAAAATGCGATGTGGAATTATTTTCCGCCACGTGCGGAATCCGTGTCGGGATTTTGAGTATTTTTGCGATTCAAAATAAAAAACAAAAAAATTGAAATGAAAGAAATAAGCAACACTAACCTTACATCACAAGAAACAAATATTGAAGTCATTAAAAAACGCATTTATGAAATTCGCGGGCAGCGTGTAATGATTGACCGTGATTTGGCTGAACTTTACGGAGTGGAGACGCGGACATTGAACCAAGCGGTCAAACGGAATATGGAACGTTTTCCGGAAGACTTTGTATTCACACTGACCGAACAGGAACTGGAAAATTGGAAATCACAAATTGTGATATCCAATTCCATAAAGATGGGGCTTCGCAAATTACCATTAGCTTTTACCGAACTTGGCATCGCAATGCTGAGTTCCGTATTACGTTCCGAAACGGCCATACAAGTCAACATCAACATCATGCGGGCATTTGTAATGATTCGGCAAACGGTGGCGGCATGGCAGTCAACTAACATGCGGGTGGAACAACTCTCACACAAGGTGGATGTGCTCAATTCCCGCGTGGATGAAATACTTCATGAGCAGTACGAGAACAATACCGAAATGGCAGTACAGATTGACGCCATCAACGAGGCACTTGACAAGTTAATGGCGCAACCGGACACACCGCGTAAGCGTATAGGGTTCAAACATGGTTGCATGAATGATGATGAATAAGCGCCACGTCTCTACACAACGTTCCTATTGCGTCCCTACATGTGAAAATGCGGTAAAATTTTTTTCCACATAATACAATAATATGTCATGACGGACGTTTGGTTAAAGTCTGACTGTTGTTTCCAGCAATCGGGCTGAACAGAGTTAAATTTTTATCTATTATTTATTATTAGAGGGGTCCTTAGGTTTATACTCTATTCTCTCCGGATTTTCGTACATTCCCACTATCCGCTCCAGCTCGGCCATCAGTTCCCTGAAGGCAGGAGTCGCCAGCATCAGGGTGTTTTTTCG